>JAFDAR010000140.1 GCA_019313735.1 Deltaproteobacteria bacterium
TCGGCGAGTTCTTCTTTTAAGCCAGCCAGGTTGTCTTCCGAAGAGGCCATGGATATTCGCTTATACATCATCAATCTGGTATGCATGTCCGCGATAAAATCATCCGGTATAAAAGCGGCTATGCCGAAGTGTACCTCGGGATCTATCTCTTCTTTTGGATATTCCTCCCCCTTCAATTCCCTGATGGTCTTCTCCATCAACTCTGTGTAGAGCTCATAGCCGATGGCGGACACATGCCCGGATTGAGATACACCCAGGACACTTCCGCCGCCTCTTATGCTCAGATCATGTGTTGCCACTTTGAATCCTGATCCCGGTTCCGAAAATTCTCTTGCTATGCCAAGCCTCTTTCTGGCATCCCGCGAAAGGATGGACTCTTCAGGTATCAGGAGATACGCGTACGCGTCCTCGTTCCCCCGGCCGACCCTTCCCCTCAGCTGGTACAGCTGGGAAAGCCCGAACCTGTCCGCTCGATTTATTATTATGGTATTGGTCGCGGGTATATCAATGCCGGAACTTATTATCGTGGTACAGACGAGGATGTTGAAATCCCTGCGGACGAATTTAACCATGATGTCCTCAAGCTCCTTTGCCTTCATCTGTCCGTGCGCCACGCCTATCTTTGCCTCAGGAATCAGTTTTCCTATAAAACGCGCGAGACTGTGTATGGACCTCACTCTGTCATGAACAAAGAAGACCTGCCCCCCTCTTGCAAGCTCACGCTGTATCGCGTCTCCTATAACATCATCATTGAATTCGCATATGTGAACCTCCACGGGGCGGCGTTCCTGAGGGGCGGTATCAATAACGGAAAGGTCTCTCATCCCTATGAGAGACATCTGCAGCGTTCTCGGTATTGGAGTTGCCGTCAGTGTAAGCACATCTACAAGTGCCCGCATTTTTTTGAGTTTTTCCTTGTGGGACACACCGAAACGCTGTTCCTCGTCTATAATCACCAGACCGAGATCCTTGAATTTTACATCCTTCTGCAGGAGCCTGTGCGTGCCGATGGCGATGTCCACGAGGCCCCTGTTTATGTCCTCCGCTATCTTCTTCTGCTGGCCACTTGTTTTATACCTGTTCAAAGCCTCTATCCGAACGGGATATTTGCTAAACCTCTCGGCAAATGTCTGGTAATGCTGCTCCGCCAGGACAGTTGTAGGCACCAGGATTGCCACCTGTTTTCCATCCATGGAGGCCCTGAATGACGCCCTCAGCGCGATCTCTGTCTTTCCGAATCCGGCATCGCCGCATACAAGCCGGTCCATCGGCCTTGGATCGCCCATATCATAGTAAACATCTTCAATAGCCCTTGCCTGATCGGGTGTCTCTTCAAACTCGAAGGAAGACGAAAACTCTTCATAGTCCCTGTCGGAAGGAGAAAATCTGTGTCCATTCATTACCTCTCTGGCGGCATAGATTGAAACAAGCTCCTCGGCGATTACCCGCACCGACTGTTTAACCTTTTTCTTGACCGTTTCCCAGGATGTGCCGCCGAGTTTGTCCACAATCGGGATATGGCCGTCGGGACCGACATATCTCTGAATCTGGTTCAGCCGGTCCACCGGGATATAGAGCTTGTCTCCCTCTTTGTACTCAAGCAGCAGAAAATCATTTTCTACGCCGCCGAATGTCAATCGTTCAAGCCCCAGGTAAAGGCCTATGCCGTGATCCACATGGACAACGAAGTCTCCCCTTTCCAGCTCTCCAAATGATTTGAGGAAATATCCTTCCCTGGCGCGGGCCCGTCTTCTCCCCCTTGTCTTCTTTCCGAATATTTCCTCTTCGCTTACGATAACCGTTTTCATCCGGGGATATGAAAATCCCTTCGTTATTTTCCCCTCCCTCAGTATGAGACGGCCACCCTTTATCTCTCCAGGGTCGGAAAAGAAGGGATGAGAAGACCTGTAAACCTGGAGAGAATATCCCTCGAGGAGGTGCTCCATCTTCTGCATATCCCCCTCGCCGCAGAGAAAAGTTACCAGGCAGCCCTGGCTGATCCACGACTTTATCTTATCCGCGAGCGGGGCGAGGATACCATCTCTATCCGCGTGAAACTCCGTGTCGCCCTTTAATTCTGTCCCCTCTACCTCAAAAGGGATAGCATCCACTGCCTGCAGCCTGTCCATATATATCCTCTGCAGGGTGTTGCATCTCCGGGAGATGTCATCCCATGATGTCAGAAAGCACTCCTTTTCAAGATAGAATCTCCCTTCCTCCTCGGCTTTCCGGAGAAACCTGTCCGCGTCATTTATGATCTCCTCCGCGGCCTTTTCCATGACACCGGGACTTTCACAGACTATCAGGCTATTTCCGGCAAGATATTCAAAGAGGGTGCCCATGCCTTTCGCCTTGTTCCCGGCACAGAAATCTTCGAAAAAGAGCGGAAGGAGCTGTGGATTTGCCGGAGAAATCAGGTCATTCTCAAGCGCGTCAACAAGTCTTCTCCCCCTTGTCCCTGAAACGCTCGATTCATTAATCCTGATCCTCATATTTCTTGATGCCAGTGCTTTTGATTCTTTTGACAGGATTACCTCTCCCGCTGGAAAAAGAACGAAATCCACTATTTCTCTCACGGACCTCTGTGCCCCGGGGTCAAATTCCCTGATCGATTCAATCTCGTCACCTGTAAATTCCATTCTGAAGGGATATGGACATGCCGGGGGAAAAATATCAACGATGTATCCCCTCAGGCTGAATTCTCCCGCTCTTTCCACCAGCGGGACTTTTTGATAACCCCCCTCAATCAGTTTTTCCGCTAACCTGTCCCTGTCTCTGTCGTCTCCGATGGAGATTGTTTCTATATAGCTTTCGAAAATTTCCGCCGGGGCAACCTTTTGTATAAGGGCGCTCAGGGGAGCAACTACCACAGCTGGTTTTGTTGACAGGAGTCTCGACAGGACACCCGCCCGACCGGTGGCGTTTTCATTCTGCCGGGAGAGTGTGTCGTCCGGATGGACGATATCCCATGGGGGAAAAAGCAGGACATCTTCTTCGCCGAGAAAGAAGGAGAGATCGCGAAAGGCCTCAATCGCTTCCTTTCGGGAAGGCGTTATAAAGAGAAGGTTTTTTCCTGTGTTTCTGAAAAGGAGTGATGCGATAAAGGGCTTTGCGGATCCCTGAAGGCCGCAGATATCCGTTTCATCATCCCCCCGGTGGATCTTGTCGATAAGTGCGCGGAGGGAGGAATCCGAAAATTGTGCCTTTTTATCTACTGTTTTCCTCACGCAAAAATTCAGTTTATTAAAGTAGATTAGTAGCCCCGATTGCATCGGGGTTTCCGGTTCACAGTTCACAGTTTTTTAACCGTTAACTGGTAACCGGTAACTGTAAACTATAAACCGTTATCCCGATGCCTTCAGCATCCTGCTCAGAGCGAGATTCGCGGGAATCCTTATCTCCTCAGGCACTTGTATCGCATGTTTCATCTCCAGCAGAGAGCTGAGTATAGATCAGGTTATTCGATGCGGGTATGAATATTTTGCCGGGATTTTGTTTCTTTAGCTGATGCATGATTCCCTGTTCTGTACCGACAATAATTTTTTCCGCGTCCGCTCCCCTCGCGAACTTCAATATTCCACCCGTGCTTCCGACAAAATCCGCCATTGCGAGAACCTCGGCGCGGCATTCAGGATGGGCGGCAAACAGGGCTCCG
>JAFDAR010000141.1 GCA_019313735.1 Deltaproteobacteria bacterium
CCGGTTTTTCCAGAGCCGTCGAGATTATATATGAGGCTAAAGGCCGCGTAATCGTCACTGGAATCGGAAAGTCAGGTCTCGTGGGAAAAAAGATAGTGGCAACCCTGACAAGCACTGGAACACCCGCCACCTTCCTCCATCCGGTGGAGGGGTTGCATGGAGACCTCGGCATCGTGACTAAGGATGATGTGATGCTTGCCATATCCAACAGCGGTGAGACGAGTGAGTTGAACACTCTCATCCTGAGTGTGATGGACCTCGGGCTGTCCATTATCGCATTTACCGGTAATATGGATTCAACTCTCGCCAAAAGCAGCGACGTGGTTATAGACGTAAGCGTGGACAGGGAGGCATGCCCCTTCGGTCTTGCACCCACATCAAGCACTACCGCCGCGCTGGCTATGGGAGATGCCCTGGCCGTTGCCCTTGTCAAAAAAATGGGATTTACCAAAAGCGACTTCTATAAATTTCATCCTGGCGGTCACCTTGGACAAAGACTGATGGCAAAAGTGAGGGACGCCATGATCGGCGGCGATGATATACCGGGAGTATTTTCGGGAACATCCGCGATCGAAGCCATTGAAGAGATGGACAGGAAAAACCTTGGTTTCATATTTATAACGGATAGAGAAAATCACCTCCTGGGCATCCTGACCGACGGGGATTTGAGGCGACATATCAGGAAAAAGACGGAGTTCAAGGAAAAACTCGTGGATGACCTAATGACAATAAAGCCCAGGACAGTTGATTCCGGCACATCTCTGGCGCAAACTGTAGAAATCATGCAAAAGGATGAGATCACCACATTGGCCGCAATAGACAGGAATGGGTACCTTGAAGGATATATCCACCTTCATGATATATTGGGAAGAGGCGGCACCATAAAGATTTCCATACCTTGACAGAAGAGACATGGAAGCGATGTGTGGTGTAAAGCCTGAGACCTTTGCAGAATGTTCAATTTTGTTCAAGTTCAAGGAAGGCGAGAATTTTAACCACACGAGGATTAAAATTCGAGACTGACGCAGAAATTGGGCAAAAGGGGATGTTATGCAAAGGTCTCAACCTGTCCACCAACAGACATGAGCCTGAATCCGAATGCTCCAAACTTACTTTATTGTCCGTTGTCTCAGATGCGGACAAAAAAACCGCATATTCCGTGATCGACTGAAAGACCGGCCTGTCTGCGGCAGGTGCGGGTTCCCGCTGGATGAACTCATAGTGCAGTGCCTCCACTGCGGAGCCAAAAATCGCATACCGGAGAACAGACTTCAGGAGCTTCCCCTCTGCGCCAAGTGTAAAATGCCTCTCTATCATGAAGACATGGAGGAAGATCCTTCATAATATAATTTGCAGGTATCTTTTCGGGGCTAACCCGGATATTTTGAGCGAAAGAAATCGACCTCCACAAAACCAGTAATTCTGTGAGTACCGTTGCACCATGAACCGAGATATCATCATAAGGCATATTGTAGAACGACTGGGAACAGCCGAAATCAACTATCCTGAAAGGACCGGCGGGCAGGATGAAAGGCATGGGAAATGGCTTGAAGCCGGAGTACTAATCCCTCTTTTCTTTAAAACAGGTCGATCAGCGGACAATGGTGAATTTGTATTCCTGTTGAGCAAGAGATCGGCCGATGTTTCGCAGTCCGGAGATCTGAGCGGACCTGGAGGAAAGCTGGAACCTTTTCTGGATCGCTTTTTGAGGTTCTTCATCGTCCATGGATTCCCTTCCCTTCTGGGCGGAGACGCCCTGATGTACGCCAGGGGAAGGGGGAACGCAGCATTTGACAACATAGCCCTCTTCCTCGCCAATGCTGTGAGAGAATCATGGGAGGAGATAAGACTCAGTCCTTTCAATGTCCGGTTTCTCGGTCCCCTCCCCCCTTACAGTCTTCGCCTGTTTACAAGAACAATCTTTCCCGTGGTGGGACTCGTTGAAAAAAAATGGATTTTTCATCCCAACCGGGAGGTGGACAAGATCGTAGAAATACCACTGGAGGCATTTTACAATGAAGATAATTATGGTTTTTTCTCCATCTATTCTCCCGCGGACGAAACGGAAAATGGGTGGAAATTCCCCTGTCTGATACATAAAGACAATGATGGAAAAGAAGAGATCCTGTGGGGGGCCACATTTAACATCATCATGTCTTTCCTCGAAATAGTCTTTGACTTTAAGCCCCCGGAGATACAGCCGCAAAAAATCATCACCAGAGCGCTGCACCCAAATTATCTCAGGGGAAGACACAAAAGATATTCCAAACTCCTTGACAAGATTCTACAGGACAGGTAACTTCCCCACCTTAAAAAACAGAAAATGGAGAGACCCATGATTACAAAGAGAGCATCTGAAATCCCCCCTTTTATTGTTATGGATATCCTTGAAAAGGCGCAGGAAATGGAGAGAAAGGGAAAGGATATTATTCATATGGAAGTCGGGGAACCGGACTTCGATACGCCTGAATGTATAAGCGAAGCATGCTGCAGGGCCATCAGGGATGGAAAGACACACTACACGCACAGCCTCGGACTGATAGAATTGAGGGAAGCCATCTGCGAACATTATTTCACGAAGTATGGTGTGGATATCTCGCCGGATCAGATCTTCGTAACCTCAGGAACCTCGCCCGCCATGTTTTTGCTCTTCTCCGCGCTCATCGAAAAGGGCGACGAGGTAATAATATCCGACCCGCATTATGCGTGCTATCCAAATTATATCAGTTTCTTCGAAGGCGTTCCCGCCCGTGTCAACGTCTTTGAAGAGAATGGTTTTCAGTATACACCGGAAGGTATCATGGAAAAAATAACTCCCAGGACAAAGGGGATCATGATCAATTCTCCTTCCAACCCGACCGGTAATCTTCTCAGTCACGAAATGATGTTGGAAATAACGTCACACGGAATCCCTGTAATCTCAGACGAGATATACCACGGCCTCGTCTATGAAGGAAACCAGGAACATTCCATTCTTGAATTCACCAATAACGCCTTTGTGCTGAACGGATTTTCCAAAGCGTACGCCATGACCGGATGGAGACTGGGATATCTTATCACACCCAGAGAATATATAAGGCCCATACAAAAGATTCAACAGAACTTCTTTATCTCCGCAAATTCCTTTGTACAGTGGGGAGGGGTAGCGGCGCTTCGGGAAGCGGGAAATGATGTGGTCCGTATGAGGAATGTTTTCAACGAAAGGAGAAAATTCATCATAAAGCGCCTTCGTGAGATAGGGCTCGGCATCACCGTGGAACCGACAGGGGCATTCTACATACTGGGAAATATCAAGGCATTTTCCACTAATTCCTATGAAATGGCCTTCGACATCCTTAAAAAGGCCCGTGTCGGTGTCACACCCGGCATCGACTTCGGGAAAAACTGTGAAGGATATCTCAGGTTTTCATACGCGAACTCCATGGAAAACATAGG
>JAFDAR010000142.1 GCA_019313735.1 Deltaproteobacteria bacterium
TTTTCCTCCTTTATTATTTCAACATAGCTTTTCTCTCCCTTAAGATACATCAAGCGCCCTATGATCTTACTGAGCATATCCTTATTACCCGTGACTGAGAACAACTCGGCCAGGGCAAAATGGCCTTTGATATATCTGGGATTCTCTTTTAAAAATGCCTCCCAGTAATGAATGGCCTTTTTGTTATTCCCCTTTTTCCTGAAGGATTCCGCAAGCATTGCCAGAGGAATATCATAGTCCGGTTTGAGCCTCAGCGACTCATTGGCGGTTCGTATAGCCCCGTCAATATCGCCCGATTTCAGGAGAATCATACTGAGAATTGCCTGATATTCTTCACTCTCTGGCAGGATGGCGATGGCCTCTTTTATATATTTTTGTGCCTTGTCAAGATTGCCCAGCCTGTAATTTGTCATTGCCATGCCGAAATATGTGCGGGGATTGGTGTTTCCTGAGGAAATTCTGACGCTATCCAGAAAATGTGCCATGGCCTTATCATAGTCGCCTGTTCTCAGATAATATATGCCTATATTTTCATGTGTGGTAGCGGGCAGTCCCAGATTCGAATAGTTATTCAGGCGGAGCGCCTCTTCGTATTCTTTGAATGCCTCAGGGTAGAGGTTTCTTTCCCAGTACCACGTCCCAAGGTTGTTGTGGAGGCGGCTCAGGCTGGGGGCCTTCGATATATTGTCGAGCAACCTGAAGTACTCGGAACTGAAGACTTTGTTGTAGGAATATGTAGTATGGCCCTGGAATATCATAAAGATTGTTATTCCGGATACCATGAGCAATTGCATGCTCTTTTTATAGGAGAAATAGTTGATGATACTGATCAGAAAAATGGACAGTGGAACAGACAGCAACATGGATGGGAGATACGTTCTGTGCTCATAGATAATCTCCAGGGGAACAAAGGAACCTTCTATAATGTGATTGAGAAAGAAAAAGAGGACACAGAAACTGATCAGTGGGTTTTTCCGTGATCGCCACAGTGCGAGGCCGATGATAATTGTAATAGTCAGTATGGCCGGCACAGTAGTCCATGGTGTGAGCAGAGAAGTAGAGACCCCAAAATCGTGCAGCAGCGCAAATCGGCATGTAACAGGATAAAGCAAAAGCGAAACATAAAAAAGGATGACACGCGGCTCGGTAAGCAGCCTTTCCGTGAGTGTAAATGGGCGGTTCTTGTACCCTCCAAGGATAGATGGCAGATCTGTATAGAAAAGACCGAGTGCGGCAACAATGATTAAAGGAAGTATAACAACTTTTGCATTTTTCCTGATATTTTCTCTGCTTACGCCCTGTATCAAAAAAAGATCATATAAAAATATGCTTACAGGAAGCATTGCGGCATTTTCTTTGCTTGCAAGAGAAAAGATCGCCGCCACGCAGCACAGCGCGAAAAAGACCACGCGCCGTTTGTTCCCATGTGTAGTCCTTGCCTTGAGATAGAGATACATTGCCATGATGTAAAACATCGCGGCCATGCTTGCCATCCTCTGGACGATATAGGTCACGGCAGGAACCTGTATGGGATGCGTCGCCCACAAAAAGGCGGAGAGAAGGGCGACGGCATAGGCGATATTACCGTATCGTTCGTTCAGAAGAGGCAGTCGCAGAGTATTGTAGATAAAAAGAAACAGAAACACCGCTGCCAGGTAATGGATGGCGAAATTGACGACATGATATCCGAAGACATTCGTACCACCTGTGTAATAATTCAGAGCAAACGACAGATATGACAAGGGGCGGTTTATCTTTTCATGACTGTCGTCCATGCCATAGAATGTCTTCTGTATATTCTCCAGAGACAGTGATTTCAGCTCAATGTTCCGATTCCCGATAATATTGCTGTAGTCATCGAAGTGCCACTCACCATGAAAACTGTTTCCATAAATTATGATTAAGAATACAAAAAGCGCAATAAAAGCAAACGCGTACCTCCTGCCATCGGGAAACCGCCACCTGATATTCAGATCAAATCCATTGTCTTTAGTTATCATCCCTGGTTTTCCAACTCCCCGTGAATTGAACAGCGAGCGCATTCCCCGCTGCTTGCGGCGGGGTTAGCGAGCGAATAGAAAATAAACATTTTCCTTACCCCGATAAACGGGATAAGTGCGTTAACGAAATTATTCCCCGCGGAAAATAATTTCTAACTTACTAAACAATCGGAGATTCCCCGCAACTTGTTGCGGGGAGCTTCAATAAGAATGTTTTGCACAAAAATGTCATTAAGTTGGTATGTATCTTTGCCATTATACAGAACATATCCCTGTCGGCATCGGTCTTTGGAGAGTTCCCTGAATTTCAGAATTCCTTTCAAAAAATCTTTGTTAAAGGTTGCTGCTGATTTGATTTCGATGGGGATTAATTGTCTCTGCCGCTTAATTATCAAATCGACTTCGTTCCCATGTGTGTCTCTATAGAAGAATAGCTCCGGACGCACACCTTGATTATACAAAGATTTTAATATCTCCAGAATGACGAGATTTTCATACAGTCCTCCACGAAGGGGATCGCGTTTGGCTTGATCGACAGTTTCGATTCCCAGCAGATGTGAAACGAGTCCTGTATCAGTAAAATAGATTTTTGGTGATTTTATCACCCGTTTGTTAATGTTTTCAAAAAACGGTTGTAATTCAAAGATGACAAAAGACGCTTTTAAAATACTTATCCAGCTTTTGACTGATGGCACTGACAGCCCGATATCATTACCAAGGGATGTGTAGTTGACAACCTGTCCGACGCGACCGGCCAGCAACGTTAAGAATCGTTGAAACAAATTCAGATCTTTGACATTGAGAAGTGTTCTTACATCCCGTTCTACATAAGTTTGAACATATCCGTTGTAAAAACGGGCAACTGATAGATTCTCCTGATGTAACCGCGGGAAAGCGCCTTTTACAATTATTTCATACGCTTCCCACTTTTTCTTGTACTTGAAAAGTTCCGGTAGAGAAAAAGGAAGCAGGGTCAGCAAGGCCGTTCTACCTGCCAGGGTCTGATTTACAGCTTGATGGACATCCGGTTGATGGCTTCCGGTCAGAATAAACATGCCGGGTTTTTGCTTTTCATCAACAATTCCCTGAATATATGACAAAATTTCAGGCGAACGTTGTATTTCATCAAGTATTGCGCCATTAGGAATATTATTTAGAAACCCCCGTGGGTCTGTTTCTGCGGCCATGCGGACATCAGGATCTTCCATTGAGAAATAAGGTTTGTCCGGATATGTCATTTTGATAAGCGTGGTTTTTCCGGACTGTCGAGGCCCGAAAACAGTTGCCACCGGATATTCTTTTACCGATTCAATTAGTTCTTGTGTTATTTCACGAGTGATCATGGCAGGAACATATATTTATTCCGTGAAAATGTAAAGTTGTATTTCATATTTTCACAACCTTTTTCAGCTTG
>JAFDAR010000143.1 GCA_019313735.1 Deltaproteobacteria bacterium
TCATATTGCGCAATCGCATCTTTGTCCCTGCCCGTCTTTTCATACGCTTCAGCCAGGTTATAGCGAACGGTGGTGCTGTCGGGGTTGAGTTTGAGCGAAGCATTACAGTTGGCAACCGCCCTGTCCCAGTTTCCCAGTCTCGCATAGGAATAGGCGATATTCGCGTATGCGATATCATCTTTAGGATCGATTTTTATGATTTTCCGATGAATGGTTATGGCCTTCTTGTACTGTTTCCCGCGTATGTATATCTTCGAAAGCTCGATAAGAGAGACCAGATCACCAGGTTCTTGTTTTAATATCTTTTTATATTGGAGAATCCCCTTATTGGTCATCCCTGATTTTACATACAGTTTTGCCAGTATCTTGCGTACGTTTATGTCATCCTTTTTCATGCTGACGGCACGTTCAAGATATTCTATTCTGGATTTTTCCGTTTTGGACTCCTTCGCCAATCTCAACCAGTCCTGGGGTGTAATCACTACATCTATCGGGATGGATGTAGTGATCTTATCCCGATACAGAACATTGATTCCGGAAGTCTTGCTGTCGTCCGCTATTTTTCTGTCAACCAGCTCAATTCCTTTTAACAGCGCCTCCAGGTCGTTTGAGGTCCCCATTCCCTCAATATCAACCGTGATACCCCGGTTAAAGGGAGAGCTCGTATCTACTTTCTTTATGGCAAATTCGTCACGATACGAGATCTCAAACCGGTCTCCTTCCTTCAGCCTGTAGTCCTTTCCATTCTTTTCGATATCGATGTAGTAGGTTTGGGGAATCCTTCCCGCGATAGTAACAAGGATCGTGTCTTTCATCCTTGACAACCAGGAGAAACCTCCAAGGTTCACTGCCAGTGAGCTGAATACAGCTCCAGCAACAAAAGACACCAGCACGACAAGGACTATTCCCCAGAGAGAAAATCTGTTCTTTCTGGTTTGGGGTTCTTTAGTTTTTTTCTTCTTTTCTATAGAACTGTGATAATAATCCATTAATCCATTCCTATCCCCTTGGATGATATTTTTTGTGAATCTCCTTCAATCTCTCACGAGTAACATGTGTATAGATCTGTGTAGTGGATATATCGGCGTGACCGAGCATCACCTGTACAGAACGCAAATCAGCTCCTCCCTCCAGAAGGTGTGTCGCGAAAGAATGCCTGAATGTATGCGGGTAAACCTTCTTCTGCAATCCGGCTTTCTTAACATATTTTTTTACAATCTTCCAGAACCCCTGACGCGTCAGGCCTGTTCCAGATCTGTTCAGGAAAATGGTGTTTATCGATCTTCCTCTGGATAATTTTCGTCTTGAGCCTTCGACATATCGGTTCAGACAGTCAACGGCCATCCTTCCAATCGGAACAATCCTCTCTTTGTTTCCCTTTCCCACAACGATGAGATAACCCGCCTGCCAGTTTATGTTGCTCATGGACAGAGAAATCAGTTCCGACACGCGAATCCCCGTCGCGTACAGAAGTTCCAGCATGGCGGTATCCCTGACAGCAAGCGGTGTCTTTGTACCGGGCTGCTTTAAGAGAAGGGCCATCTCTTCCCTGCTCAGTGTGTCGGGAAGATGCATCCACACCTTTGCCAGTTCGATGTTGGCTACAGGATTTTCATCAATAACTTTTTCGGTCAGGAGATACCTGTAAAATCCCCTGATAGCCGCGAGCGACCGGTTGATGGAACTGGCAGCCATCCCGCTCCCCTTCAGACTTCCGAGAAGCGAGATAACATTGTCGGAAGAAATCTCCCTGATATCCTTAATCCCCACCTGTTCGGCAAACTCCACATACCGGTTCAGATCCCGGCTGTAGGCCTCCAGAGTATTGAGAGAAACGCCTTTTTCAACCGCGAGAAAATTAAGGTATCCATCAACATGATGATACATGGATTCCACCTCAGTAAATACGGGCAAAAGTTTAAAAGATACCTGCCGGGATTGCAAGCACCATCTTTATATAGCATCAGAAACACGTAATCTGTCCGGTTTGGGGTTGAAAAAGAAACAGTAAATCCCTGACCCCATTCTTTCTCCTCCTGATCTCAAATGCAAGCTTGATTCAGTTGGGCTTGATCTTTCACAGCAACCAGTGCAGATATTTCTTGAGTTTTTCATTTTTCGAAATCCTTTTTTCTGGTATCACCATATTCTATCTGCAAGCGGTTAATGAAATTTCGGGGGAATTTTTGAATGGTCATATACAAAAAAGCTTCATATTGCCAACCGGGAAATTTTCGAAATATATATCTCCTTGCCTTTATTGTATGTGTATGCATTCTTGTGACACCCTCCCTTTCTCTTTCAGGAGATACAGCCAGTGAAAATGACTCGCTCGATGTAAAAATCGGTCAGATGATTATGATTGGTTTTCGTGGGCTTACAGTCAATGACAAGAGTCCGGTGATAGCCGATATAAAAGAGAGGAAAATAGGGGGTGTTATTCTCTTTGACTATGATGCACCCTCGAGATCCCCGGTAAGAAATATCGAATCTCCTGATCAGGTAAGGTCCCTTGTAAACACTTTGCAGGGGGCATCTTCCATTCCCCTTTTTATCGCAATCGATCAGGAAGGCGGAAAAGTAAGCAGACTCAAAGAAAGGTTCGGCTTTCCGCCAACGGTCTCAGAAGGGTATCTCGGGAGAATCGATGACCTCGAAACCACAAAAAAATACGCTGAGAGAACGGCAGAGACTCTCGCCGGTCTTGGTATAAACGTGAACTTTGCGCCCGTTGTCGATCTAAATATAAACCCGGATAATCCGGTGATAGGAAAGGTTGAGAGAAGTTTTTCGGCTGATCCGGAGGTGGTAATCAGACACTCTGTAGCAATCATTGATATATTCCACGCCCACGGTATTCTTTCCGCGATAAAGCATTTCCCAGGGCATGGAAGCTCCAAAGCGGATTCCCACAAAGGATTTGTGGATGTGACTGAGAGGTGGTCGCCTGATGAATTAAAACCCTTTGAGGCCGTTATTCAATCAGGGGGCTGCGACATGGTAATGACGGCCCACATTTTCAATGCCAGGCTTGATCCCCTCTGGCCCGCCACCCTTTCTGAAAGGATAATCGGCAGAATACTGAGAGATGACATGAGATTCAATGGTGTCGTTGTTTCCGATGACATGCAGATGGATGCAATACGTTCCTTTTACGGACTCGAAAGAGCAATCAAGATGGCAATCGGCGCCGGTTGCGACATACTTGTCTTCGCAAACAATTCCATATTTGATGAGAATATTGCCGCGCGGGCCATCGGCATAATAAAGAAGCTTGTGGCCAGTGGGGAGATAAAAAGCAAAAGGATAGATGAATCCTACAATAGAATAATGAGCCTTAAGAAAAAGCTGAAAAGGTAGCTCACCTGATTGGGAAAGGACGCCTTTACCGGTCAATCTTTCTGAG
>JAFDAR010000144.1 GCA_019313735.1 Deltaproteobacteria bacterium
GGAGAAACCAGAATAGGATATCTGACATGAAGAAAAATCCAAGAATAAATCGTGACAATATAAAAAAGGGTATCTATATCCTCCCTAATCTTTTCACAACGGCGAGTCTCTTTTTCGGATTTTATTCGATGATAGCCTCAATAGGGGGAGATTTTTCGAAGGCAGCCGTTGCCATAATAATATCCTGCATCCTGGATGGTCTTGATGGAAAGATCGCCAGGGTTACAAATACGACCAGTAAATTCGGCGCCGAGTATGATTCTCTATCCGATCTTATTGCGTTTGGCATGGCACCCGCGATCCTTGCGTATTCATGGGCGCTTGTATCGTTCGGGAGATATGGATGGCTTGCCGCCTTCCTCTTTGTGGTATGCGGAGCGCTGAGGCTTGCAAGATTCAATGTGCAGATCAATGCTATAGACAGTAAAGTATTCAACGGCCTGGCCATTCCTGCAGCCGCAGTTGTCATTGCTACGGCCGTTCTCTTCTTCCATTATATGGGAGGGGAGGGGCAGTTTAATCACGTATCTGTCCTGGCTGGCACCGTTGCCCTGGCTCTGCTGATGGTAAGCAATATAAAATACTACAGTTTTAAAGACCTGAATTTCTTTTCGAGAAAACCCTTCATGACCTTTGTCCTGATCATATTTATGCTGACTGTAATTGTGCTTGAACCTCAGATTATGCTCTTTGTGATGGCTCTGGCTTACAGTCTTTCCGGCCCTGTGTGGATGTTGTTTAAGATTGCAAAGAAACAGAATCAGAAAAAAATGGAAAGGGATCACCATGGGATATAAGGATCATTTGCCGATTAGGGATGGTTAATTAGAGAAGGGTTCGAGGGGCCAAGGATTCAAGGGTTCGAGTGAAATGCTGAGAAACTACAAGGAAGGGTTCAGGGTTCAGGGTTGATGGACCCGTAAAAAGTGAATCTTCTTCGCTCAAAACCATGGACCCGGTAAGATGTGAGACCTTTGCAGAATGTTCAATTTTGTTCAAGTTCAAGGAAGGCGAAAATTTTAACCACAGGAATATATTGGATATTTCGAGGATTAAAATTTGAGACTGACGCAGAAATTGGGCAAAAGGGGACGTTATGCAAAGATCTCAATGTATGCCTGAGCCACAAGGAGACTTGTGGCTCTCTGTATAATAAGCTGAAAAGGGATTTCGTATGAGAGAATATAATGTTGCCGTTGTGGGCGCGACGGGAGTAGTCGGGACAGAGATGATAAGCACGCTGGAAAGAAGGAATTTTCCGGTAAAAGAGATTATCCTCCTTGCCTCGGAACGCTCGCTGGGCAGGGAACTGACCTTCAGGGGGAGAGATTATCCTGTCAGGGTTTTAAATGAAGATTCATTCAAAGGGGTCGAGATAGGGCTGTTTTCTGCCGGAGGGAGTATCAGCCAGAGGTTTGCGCCTGTGGCGGCGAAGGAAGGCTGTGTGGTTATCGATAACACCAGCGCATTCAGGATGGAGCCGGACATTCCCCTGGTTATTCCAGAGGTAAATCCTGAAGACATTCGCGCATATGGTACAAGACGGATCATAGCAAATCCCAACTGTTCGACCATACAGATGGTTGTGGCGCTAAAGCCCATTTATGATGTGGTCGGGATAAAACGGATAGTGGTGTCCACGTATCAGGCGGTGTCGGGCACCGGCAAAGATGCCATTGAAGAGCTTGTAGGCCAGACAAAAGCGCTTCTGACCCTGAAAGAAGTCGAAACAAAAGTGTATCCGCACCGGATAGCATTCAACTGCCTTCCCCACATAGATGTATTTCTGGATAATGGCTATACGAAGGAAGAAATGAAGATGGTCAATGAGACCAGAAAGATTCTTAAAACTCCCTCCATGGCCATTACCGCTACGACAGTGAGAGTGCCGGTTTTTTACGGCCACTCGGAATCTGTTAATATTGAAACAGAGAGAAAAATCACCCCGGACGAGGTGAGAGAGATACTTTCAAACGCTCCGGGAGTTACAGTAATAGATAATCCGGATCTGTCGGAATATCCCCTTGCCAGTGATGCAGCCGGGAAGGACGACACCTTTGTGGGGAGAATCAGAGAAGATGAATCCATTCCGAATGGGATAAATATGTGGATTGTAGCCGATAACATAAGAAAAGGGGCCGCCCTGAATGCGGTACAGATAGCGGAGATACTGATAAAAGAGAATTACCTGGACTGATGAGAATAACGGGAGGACGCGCGCGGGGCAGGAAGATATACGCGCCGAAGAGCGACAAGATCAGGGTAACTTCCGACAGGGTCAGGGAGTCACTGTTTGATATTCTCCCATCCATGGAGGGGACGTTATTCCTGGATATATTCGCGGGCACGGGCAGTGTAGGTATTGAGGCACTCAGCAGGGGAAGCGCCGGAGTCGTGTTTATTGAAAAAGAACCGTTTCACGCGAGGACGCTTGAGAAGAACCTGAAGCTGTGCGGATTTGAAGAATTAGGTGAAGTGATTGTTGCGTCTGCAGAAAAAGGAATTCTCATTCTGTCGGGACGCCGCCGGCAGTTTGATATTGTATTTGCCGATCCTCCCTATGACAAAGGGTTGGTAGCCCCGACGAGTCGGGGTCTGCTTGGAAAGAGTGATCTGATCTCTATGAGTGGGGTTCTGGTTATAGAGCACTCTTTCAGAGAAGATATAGTAGCCGGAAATGAATTTGTTCTGACCGATCAAAGACGGTATGGAGATACCGTAATATCTTTCTTGAAACCAAACAGGGGGTAAAAAATGGGAAAATCGGCGGTATATCCCGGTTCATTCGATCCCATAACAAACGGTCATGTGGATATAATTAACAGGGGACTGGGTATATTTAACAAGATAATTATCCTTGTTGGATATAATCCGAACAAGTTGACGACTCTGTTTTCCGTGGAAGAGAGGATCTCCATGATCAGAGAGGTCGTTGGAGATAATCCCAGGATCGAGGTCGATTCCTTTTCCGGTCTTCTTGTGGATTATGTTAAGAAATCGGATGCGTCATGTATATTAAGGGGGCTCCGCGCCATGTCTGATTTTGAGTATGAATTTCAACTGGCCCTTATCAACAGGAAATTAAGGAGGAATATAGAGACAGTGTTCCTGATGACCGGATCCAAGTGGTTTTATTGCAATTCGAGTATCGTAAAAGAAGCCGCCTCTTTGGGGGGATCTGTGAAGGACTTGGTTCCCAACGTTGTTTTAAAAAGACTTAAGGATAAATTTCCGGATATGCAAAACAATAATTCGGGAAGATAACAACAGAGGCGCTTGTAAACAGGGAAAGATTATATGAAATTTGCGAAAAGAGTGGAGAGAATAAAACCTTCACCAACGCTTGCCATTACCGCAAAGGCAAACGCGCTCCGGGCGGAAGGGAGAGATATTATAAGTTTCGG
>JAFDAR010000145.1 GCA_019313735.1 Deltaproteobacteria bacterium
GCATTGAATATCGCAAAAGATGCCCTGTTGAGTCATCAAACTGCGATAAATCTCACGGGAACCAACATTGCCAATGTGAATACCCCCGGATATACAAGGCAGCGGCCGGTATTCAGCACGTTGGGTCAAGGCGTTGAGATAGCAAAGATAGAAAGAATATATGATAGATTTCTCGGGACCCTGATCAAGGAACAAATGCATAACCTGGGGTATAATGAAGCTAAAAAAGACGAACTGGGCAGGATTGAAATGATCTTTACCGAGGCTGGCGGTGGCGGTATTAGTGAATTGCTCAATAAATTCTGGAGCGCATGGGAGAATCTGTCGGCGAATCCTTCAGGCCAGTCTGAAAAACAGGCGCTGGTTTCAGCTTCTCAGAGTCTGACATCCATGTTTCGCTCCTGTAGCAGTGACCTCCTTTCCGTGCAGGATGACGCAAATACACGGATATGGGATCTGGCGCATCAGGTCAACAATTATATATCGGATATAGCTGACATAAACAGCAAGATTGCACGGACAGAAACGGATGATATTGGCCTGAATACCCTCAGAGACAAAAGGGCGGAGCTTTTATCAGGGATGGCTGAAATTGTCGATTTTCATTATTTTGAGGATTCAGCGGGGTCGATAAGTGCCTTCCTGTCCAACGGCATGCCGCTGGTAGAAGGCAATCAGACATGGGAACTTGATGCCGTGACGGGGATTAACGCTACTCCTTCTTTCTATGATGTTGTTTTCAAGGATGCGCCTGATAAAGTGATTAGCGGCGTTATAACAAACGGAAAGCTGGCGGGTTTCTTAGAGGTTCGCGACACCACGACAAAGGGTTATATGGACAGCCTTGACACTCTGGCAGCCTCTATTGTTAATAAAATAAATGATCAGCATAGACTGGGGTATGATATAAGCCAAAATACGGGTGAAGATTTCTTCGTCTTTGACGCAGGAGTCGAAGAGGCCGGACATATGAAAGTCAGCGCCGCTATCATAGCGGATATAAATAAAATAGCAACATCAGCAACGGTCAATGGCGATGGCGAAAATGCCGGCAAGATAGGGGCGATTAAAGATGCGCTTCTTATGAATGACGGGCATTCGACCATCAATACTTACTATGCTTCTGTTGTGGGGCGGATCGGCCAGGATGTCGCGGATGCGGACAGGAATTTTGATCACCATACAGCTCTCATGAGCCAGTTGACGAACAAAAGGGAGGGGATTTCCGGGGTGTCGATTGATGAAGAAATGATGAACCTTGTCAAGTATCAGGCCGGTTATAACGCTGCAGCCAGACTTTTCAGCACTGCGGATGAACTGATGGATGTCCTGATGAACCTGGCGCGGTAGAACGTCAGGGTTAACAGTTTACAGTTATCGGTTTACAGTTAACAGCTAACAACCGTCAACCGGTAACCGTCAACCGTAAAGCGAGGTTGTCTTATGGTAATGCGTATATCTGAAAACATGAAGTTTAATACAATAGTCGATAATATGTTTAAGGCTGAAAGCGATTATAATAAACTCATGGAAAAAATTACTTCACAAAAGGAGATTACCAAGCCGTCGGATGATCCCATCGGCATGAGCAGGATGCTGGGTTTCCGAAAATCCATGGCGTCTATTGAACAGTACCGCAGGAATATTGATGGCTGTGAATCATGGCTTACGATTACGGAATCAAAATTGTCTGCTGCGGGCGACCTTCTAATAAAGGCCAGAGAAGTGGCCGTCGCCCAGTCAACAGCGACCGCATCCGCCGAGATGCGAAGTGCGGAAGCCGGAACTGTACAGCAGCTCATAGATGAGATGCTTGCCCTTGCCAATTCAAAGTATGATGACAGGTATCTCTTTTCAGGCGCAAAACCGGAAGAAACTCCTTTTTCATCTTCTGTAAGATCTGTTGCTGAGATAGGAACGGCTGCCGCGGCTGATGGGAATACATTTAACGGTGACGTGACATCCAGCGGCGCATATTCAGGCAGTGTAAACAAGACTTATGTGGTGAAGATTACCGCCTATGATAATGGGACAGGAGAGGCGACCTATGATGTGTCTGATGATGGAGGAGAAAACTGGATATCAACAGAGGAAACCTTTGTATTGCCGAATGGCGGTTCAATAGATACCGGCGACATAGGTGACGGCATAGTTTTGACCTTTGATGATACCGGTGCGGCTGATCCTGAGCTGGCCGCGGGTGACATCTTTTACGTTCATGCCTTTGCCGCGGGCTATTACAACGGCAACGGCGAGGAAATGTCCGTTAATATCGGCGAAGGAGCGGAAATGTCCTTCGCTTACTCTATTTCCGGCGAGGCGGCATTTACGGACAAGGGAGATGGTAATGTTGAAATATTCAAAGTTCTTAATACGCTGAAAGATGCGCTGGAGAATAACGAACCGGACACCATCGCGGCCTGCTTAGACGATCTTAAGGCTGCGTCCGATCAGATATCGAAAAATATTTCCGAGTGCGGCGCCAGGATAAACAGACTGGAGATAGCAGAAAACAACCTGGCCGATCTGGATCTGGATTTAGCCGAACTGCTTTCCAAGACAGAAGACGCGGATATAACTGAAATTATTACCAGGCTTGCCATGAAAGAAATTGTCTTGAAGGCGTCGTACGCAGCGGCATCAAAAATAGGAAATTTAACAATACTCGATTTTCTCAGATGAAAGACAATAACTCAGCCACAAAGACACGAAGGCACAAAGGATGGATATGAGTTATAAGCCATTATCAAAAAGAGAAGATGCCATTGCAAAACTAATTGTAGATGCTGCATTTACCGTGCATAAAGGGTTGGGCCCTGGTTTGCTTGAAAAGGTTTATGAAGTTTGTTTTTGTCACGAACTATCCAAGCGAGAATTGAAATATCAAAGGCAAATTGATATCCCAATTATATATGATGGGAAAGTTTTTGATGAAGGGTTGCGTTTAGATGTTCTCGTAGAAGATCTTATTATTTGTGAATTGAAGGCTGTTGACGAGATGAATCCTGTGTGGGAAGCACAAATACTCAGTCATTTAAAATTGACTGCCAAACGCCTTGGTTTTCTTATCAACTTTAACGTACCTCTTATTAAAGACGGCATCAAGAGAATTATATTATAATCTTGGTGGCTTAGTGGCTTAGTGGCTTAGTGGCTGAACTAATACGATAAATGATATGCTAATTCTGACGAGGAAGTTAGGCGAAACAATCAGAATCGGTAATAAAATCAGGGTTACCATTTTAGATGTAAAGGGGAGGCAGATAAGGGTGGGGATAGATGCCCCCTCAGACATAGCTGTTCATCGCGAAGAGGTTTACCGGATGATCAGAGAACAGAATATCCTGGCGGCAGAATGCGGCGATTCAATCGGCAAGAGCCTGTCCCAGGCATGGAACAGG
>JAFDAR010000146.1 GCA_019313735.1 Deltaproteobacteria bacterium
CCTTTTGATCCTGTCAGAATCTGCAAGAATATAGACAGGGATAAACTGGCCGCGGTGGAAACCAACTCCCTGGATCTGCCCGGTGTAGTTGTCGATGTTGTCCCTGTAAGGGAATATATATATGGGGATATGATGGCACACGTCCTGGGTTATGTTGGGAATATAAGCAGTTCTGAACTGGGGAGGGATGTCTACTCTGATTACAGGTCAGATGACATAGTGGGAAAGTACGGGATTGAGAAATATCTGGATGGATATTTCAAGGGTAAAAGTGGCGGGGAACAGGTGGAGGTGGATGTTGCCGGGAGAAGGCTGAATGTATTGGGGGGAATTAAGCCTGTTTCCGGTTACAATGTTGTCCTCAATATGGATGCAGATCTTCAGAAGATCTGCTGGAATGCCTTTCAAGAGAAGGCGGGAACGGCGATTGTCATGGATCCGCGCACCGGCTCCGTTATGGCAATGGTAAGCAGACCTTCTTTTGACCCGAACCTGTTTAACCGCGGAATATCCGAGGACCAATGGAAGAAACTGACGGCAGATCCTCTATGCCCTTTACAGAACAGGGCTATCTCGGGGCAATATCCTCCCGGCTCTACCTATAAAATGGTTGTAGCGGCCGCGGCTCTTGAGGAGGGTTTAATAACAGAAAATACCGAAATATTTTGTGATGGCACATACCGGATGGGGGACAGGACTTTCAGGTGCTGGAAAAAAGGGGGTCATGGCACGGTGAATCTGCATCGCGCCATGGTGGAATCGTGTGATGTCTATTTTTACCATCTGGGAGAGATGCTTGGTGTTGATAAACTGGCGGAGTATGCCGGAAAGTTTGGTTTCGGATACAAAACAGGTATCTCTCTTCCGGGAGAAAGAGAAGGTCTGGTTCCTACAAAGGAATGGAAGCTGAGAAAATACCAAGAACCCTGGCAGAAAGGCGAAACCACCTCGTTGTCCATAGGTCAGGGGTTTATCCTCGTTACACCCTTGCAGCTACTTCGGGCCTATTGCGCGATAGCCAATGGCGGAAGTCTCTATAAACCACAGCTTATAAAGAGGATTGAAACGGTGGATGGACAGGTAGTCAAAAAATTTCCTCCTGAAAAAGAGAGAACAATTTCCGTTAGCAGGAAAAATATCGATATATTGAGATACGCCCTGTGGGGAGCGGTTAATGAGCCTCACGGCACGGGCTGGGTCTTGAAGAGAAAGGAAAAAGATGTTTGTGGAAAAACGGGTACAGCACAGGTTATTGGAATGTCTCAGGATGAGGAAAAACCTGGTATGAAGGAAGTTCCATATAAGCACAGAGATCATGCCCTGTTTGTCTGTTTTGCACCTTACAAAGACCCCGCAGTAGCAATCCTGGTTATTATAGAACATGGGGGCCATGGTGGGTCCGTCGCTGCTCCCATTGCGCGCAGGATTGTTGACGGATATTTTAATCTTGAGCGAAGAAGGAAAAAGACGTGAAAATTGATCGCAGATTGTTTGCCAATTTTGACTGGGTTCTTCTGGGTCTGGTGCTTCTGATAAGCGGCATAGGAATTTTGAATCTCTATAGCGCCGGTTATAACCTGCCCGCAACTGAAGGACATCTCTACACAAAACAAATATCCTGGGTCTTGCTGGGGGTCATTATGATGGTTATCACCTTCAGCATCGATTATCATATTATCATAAGGCACGCCTATCTTATTTACGCGGTTTCCGTTTTGCTTCTTTTGCTGGTTTTTTTCTACGGGAATATTACCCACGGTTCACAGAGATGGCTGGCCATGTACGGATTTTCCTTTCAGCCGTCGGAATTGATGAAACTGGCAATTATCATTGTCCTGGCAAGATACTTTAATGATAACGTGGAGAAAGGTTATTATCCTGGTAATCTTGCAGTCCTCCTGATAATTGTGGGGATACCTTTTTTTATGATAGCAAGACAACCGGATCTGGGTACTGCAATGTTTCTGATAGTCCTGTCTTTTTCCATGGCGGTTTTTGTTGGGGTTGGCAGGAAGCTTCTTATATATTTTACTGTGGGCGGTGTGATATTTACTCCTCTATACTGGTTTTTTCTGAAGGATTATCAGAGAGAAAGGATACTTACATTTCTAACCCCTGAACGGGATCCCCTCGGAGCGGGTTATCATATCATACAATCCATAATCGCCATTGGTTCCGGTGGCATCTGGGGAAAAGGGATTCTGCAAGGAACCCAGACGCAGCTGAGATTTTTGCCAGAGCAACAGACGGATTTTGCCTTCTCGGTCTTTGCCGAGGAATGGGGTTTCCTGGGGGTATTTGTCCTGATGGTTATATTTTTTATGTTGATACTGTGGGGCTTGAAGATCACACGATATTCCAGAGATTTGCCGGGGGCATTGATGGCCTTTGGAGTGACAATGTTTGTCTTCTGGGGTATATTTATAAATGTCGGTATGGTTATCGGCATATTCCCTGTTGTGGGAATACCGCTCCCTTTTTTCAGTTATGGGGGGTCTTCGATGATTGTTCTGATGATGGGGGCGGGCCTGTTGATGAATGTGAGTATGAGGAGGTTTATCCTTCAGCCTTGACAGTTTTATAAATCCCGCAGACACCCCTTTGGGGAGGGATGCGGAGAGGAGATCTTGAATGATGAACAGGGGAAAAGGCAAAGGTGAGGAGATAAAGGCCTTTTTGGGTAAGGGCGCGGAGTTCAATGGAAAACTTGTCCTGAATGGTCTGGTGAGAATCGATGGCGAATTCAAGGGCGAAGCGTTGGGTAACGGGACGTTGATCATAGGAGAAGGCGCCTATGCCGAAGCGAATATTGCAATTGACAGCATAGTGATTTCCGGTGAAGTGAGGGGTAATCTCGATATCAGGGAAAGGACAGAGATTTCATCCACAGGCAGACTCCTGGGCAACGTGAAGACGGCAATTCTTGAGGTGAAAGAGGGTGCTGTAATCGATGGCGCGTGCCAAATGTCGGACAAGGATAAGGGTGAATATACAGTAGCTGAAACGGATGAATGATTCTGTTGATTAATGGTCTTTTCGCCCAATCTTAAGCGTTATGCTCAAAAAATAATCCTCGGAATATTAACTATATATACCCCAAGGGCATTTCCTGCGGGCCACCTGCGGTTATTTTTTTCGCAGGCCTTGATCTTGAACGAAAATCCTCATAAATCAACAGAATCATGAATGAAGTGGAGCTTCTATGTGACTTGACAAGTGGGTATGGGCGGCTTCAACTGCCCGGCAGTAGCGAAGGACCCCACCCGGAATACATAATATGACCACCGGCCAGTTGACTCATAATAAAATGTTACCCAAGGGGGATCGATAGGAGGTAACGTTGCCTCATAAAATATGTTACCCACGTTTGTTGTTTATGGAGAAGACCTTTTTCATTTTT
>JAFDAR010000147.1 GCA_019313735.1 Deltaproteobacteria bacterium
TCAAACCGTGATCCTCGGTGTTTTCGAGCCCCCGGCGTCTTGGGAAGGGTTGTCGGGGTGTAAGGGATGCTGCCTTTCTCAATGACATTGCCTGCGGAGTCCAGTATTGTTACATCAACATGCCCTGAACCTGAAATCGAAGGATTACGACGATACACCTTTCCGGTAATCACAAGTTCATTATCATCCTCGGATACAGCCATATCGGAAAAGTAAACCAGTGCAGAGTGAAGGGTCTCGATGGAAACGCCTTTTTTAGTAATAAGGTTCACGTGTTTAGGTGCGCATCCTATCAGAAACATTCCGGTTGTCACAAAGCCCAGCAGAAACAAAACGCCGAAGTTCTTTATTCCCATCATAGCTTCCTCCTTTTTGCTGTCTTTATAATGATAAAAGATCCATTTAAAGGACATCCCCCCTTAATCCTTCCACCCATCCATAAACCGCGGGGATCACGAATAAGGTGAGAAGGGTCGACGTTGCAAGGCCAAAAACCACAACTACGGCCAGTGGCCGCTGTACTTCAGACCCGATCCCATGGGAAAGAAGGAGAGGGAGAAGACCCAGAATCGTCGTAGATGCTGTCATCAAAACCGGCCGAAGCCGCAGCAGACTCCCTTCAATGATGCATTCGGTAAGCGCGGTCCCTTTATCGCGAAGCCGGTTCATGTAGCTGACGAGAACCACGCCATTCTGAACGGCAATTCCAAAAAGGGCGATAAACCCCACTGAGGCCGGAACCGAAAGGTATTCTCCGGTGAGAAGGAGCCCGAATATCCCGCCCACAAGAGCAAGAGGAACATTGGTTATAATGATCAGCGCGTGTCGAACCGTACCAAAAGAGATCCATAACATGAAAAAAACCATGGCGATAACGATGGGCACAATAATGGATAGCCGCGTCATGGCCCGCTGCTGGTTTTCAAATTGCCCGCCATATTCTATCCAGTAGCCGGGGGGCAGGGTTACCTCCTTTTGTATCCGGCCCTGGATATCGGCAACAACACTCCCCAGATCCCTCCCTCGGACATTTCCCTGAACAACCCACCGGCGCTGGTTCTTTTCCCTATTGATCTGGATAGGCCCTGTGACAAATGTCACCTTTGCCACCTGGGATAAGGGGATAAGCGTCCCATCACTCGTATTAATCAACATATTCCCTATGGCCTCCGGGGAAATTCGATAGGGTTCCTGGTAGCGGATGTGTATCCCGAAGCGGCGGGTATTCAAATAAAGATTGTCCACGGCTTCGCCGCCAATGGCTAATTCCACCATTTTCAGGATTTCATCTACAGTAACACCAAACCTTGCGCAGGCAGGACGATCAGCAATAATCTGGATCTGAGGCTGACCGAAGCTCTGCTCCACGGATAGATCGACCAAACCCGGAACCCCCTCGAGGACCTTTCCGATTTCTTCAGCCTTTTCTCTGAGAATGCCAAGATCCTCCCCAAACAGTTTGACCGCCACCTGTGCCTTTATTCCTGAGAGTAGTTCATCAAAGGCATTCTGAACGGGCTGGGTAAAATTTACCCGAATGCCTGGGTAGGAAGAGAGCTCTGTGCGCAAGGCTTCCACGAGTTCCTGCTTGTTCTTGAAGGTGCTCCAGTCCCGAAACGGTTTGAGTTCTGCATGGATTTCGGCATAGTTGACGGGATGCGGGTGGCTTCCTGCTTCCGGACGGCCGATGCGAGAAATGGTTTCCGTCACCTGATCATGCTTCATAATTTCCTTCTCTAACTTCATGACGGTCTCCGTGGCTTTTTCCAATGAGATAGAGGGTGCCATGGTCACCCCCACAAGAATTGAACCCTCCTCGAGAGTGGGAATAAACTCGGTTCCGATCAGGGGCAGTATCCACAGACTCGCGATAAAGGCACCTGCTACAATAAAAAGAACAAGACCTTTTCTCTTTAACGCCCTGGTGAGAACGGCCCGGTAAACCGCCTTAAGCTTTCTTATAAGCCAGATTTCTTGACCTGCCCCTTGCTTAAGGATGTAAGAAGACAGGACAGGTGCAACTATCAGGGCAGAGAGGATTGAACCGAAAAGGGCGAAACAGATCGTAAACGCCAGGGGGGAAAACATTTTCCCTTCAACGCCTTCCAAGGTAAATATAGGGAGAAAGACAACGATAATGATGAGAATGGAAAAGAGGATCGGCCGATTCACCTCTCGTGCTGCATCCAGAACAATGGCAATCTTCTCTTCCTTTGTGCCTCCACTGTTTCTGAGGCGGCGGAAGATGTTTTCCACCATCACGATTGCCCCATCCACCAGCATGCCGATAGCGATCGCTATGCCCCCGAGAGACATAAGATTAGCGGAAATCCCGAACACCCACATCCCGATGATGGCAATCAGGGCACAGAGGGGTAATGAAAGGGCGACAATAAAGGCGCACCTCAGGTTTCCTAAAAAAACCACGAGGGTCAGCACCACCAACAAAGCCCCCAGCGCCAATGCCTTCTTTACTGTCCACGTTGCCTGACGAACCAGTTCTGCCTGCTCATAGTAGGGAATTAGGGAAACGCCATCCGGGAGGGAGGTCTGGACTTCCCAGACTTTTAGATAAAGCTGTTTGATGACTTCTGAGCTGTTTTCTCCGAATAATTTAAGTACGATTCCAGATACGACTTCCTGCTCTCCATTCCGGGTGACCGCGCCCCGGCGGATCTCATTCCCAAAACCCACCTCGGCCACATCTTTGATCCGGATCGGGATCCCCTCCGCCACTCTTATGGGGATATTTCGGATGTCTTCAAGACCTCTCAGCAGGCCAATACCCCGCACTAAGAGTTCTTCGGAATTAAGCACCAGGAACTGCCCCCCGGCGTTCCTGTTGTTCTGTCTTACGGCGGTTATGAGATCTTCAAGAGAGAGTCGATATTTGTGCAGGGCATAAGGGTTGACGCGAATCTGGTACTGCAGTACATGGCCACCGATGGAGAGGATGTCCGTGACACCGGGAACGGTCTGCAGTTGATATTTGACAATCCAGTCGTTGAGTTCCCTCAGATAGGTGTCAGGGTCTTTGCCACCCGTATCTACATCTTTGTCCAGGGTCAGATAGTAGATGAAAATCTGCCCCAGACCGGTGGATATGGGCCCTAATATGGGGGGTTCATCCATTCGAGGAAGTCTGGCCATAGTGCTTGTGAGTCTCTCGGACACGAGTTGGCGGGCAAAATAGATATCCACATCATCTTTGAAGTATATGTATATGACCGCCATACCAAATGCTGATGTTGACTTGATCTGAGTCACGCCGTGCAACCCGTTCATAGCCGTTTCGATGGGGTATGTGATGAGACGTTCCACCTCCTCGGGCGCCATTCCGTCGGCTTCGGCAAAAACTGGCACCATAATCGGGGATATGTCCGGGA
>JAFDAR010000148.1 GCA_019313735.1 Deltaproteobacteria bacterium
GTTTTTCTGTTCTTCTTCAAAACGCGCCCTCTGCTCCGCCGCATCGGTCAGCTCCGAGAACGCGTTGGCCAGTTCAAGCCCACCCATATACAGCTCAAACCGCTCCGCCACTTCTGGATCAGTTTCTTTTATCTTCGCGAGTGCACCCAGAACGACAGGGTAGTCATACAAAAATGCGGGCACTTTTTTGCCGAGATTTGGCTCGATCTCGCTGACCATGATCTCATCAAAGCGATTGTTTTCCAGTGCCTCTTCCATCGATACAGGGGAATAACGCCGGAAGGCGGTTCTTACAGAGATTCTCTCCCACGGCGCTTGAATGTCGATCTCTTTCCCGCGGTAACTGATTTTTTCCTCATGGCCGAGGCTGCGCGCGACATGGACGATAAGCCCTTCGCACTCTTCCATCATCCGGCGGTAGTCGATTCCGCTTTTGTACCATTCGAGAAGTGTAAATTCCGGGATATGTAGAGATCCCCGCTCTCCGCCGCGAAAGCACCTGGTAATCTGAAATATTCGCGGATATCGTGAAGGTACCAGCCGTCCGAGGGGATGGCATCGATGTGGCATTCCGGAGCGGGGCCGGGAATCCTGGAGGGTGTTTCCACCTCCAGGTAGTCTCTGTCTATGAAGAATCCGCGTATTGCCTGGATCATCGCGGCGCGGATATAAAGGGCGTCTCTCTTCCGCGCAAGGTTCCAGTTTTCTCCCATTATTTGTAACCGTCTGTCATTTTCAACCGTGAATCTCGACGAGTCGGGATTCACCATTATTCTTTGACGCGGGTAAGGTACTCGCCGGTACGCGTGTCTATTCTTATTTTCTCCCCTTCCTCGACAAAGGGAGGCGCCTGAAGGGTATAGCCCGTTTCAACTTCAACGTAACCGAATCCCCCTTCGCCCAGGGTTCCGCTTTGGTGACTGTGAGGTCTACGAAATTGGGGAGCGTTACTCCGAGCGGTTTATCCCCGAAGAAAAGGATTTCTACGTCCAGGTTATCGGACATGTAGTTTTTCGCGTCTCCCAGCTGATCTTCTGTCAGGTAAACCTGTTCGTATGTCTCCGTGTCCATGAAACAGTACTGGTTATCTTCCTCGTAGAGGTACTGCATCTTTTTTTCCCGGAGATTGGCGGGTTCGAAGGTTTCCACGGCACGGAAGGTGCGCTCAAACTGGGTTCCATTGATCATGTTCTTGAGTTTGCATCGATAGAGAGACTGTCCCTTGCCGGGTTTTGAAAATGTGAACTCAACTATCACATAAGGATCACCGTCGATCTGTATCTTCAGGTTTTTTCTCAAGTCGCTTGCGCTGTACATGGTTTGCTCCTGTGCTTTTTACGAATTTCAGTAAGACCGTTCTTCTAATCTATTTGCCGGGATATGTCAAAAGGTTGTTGGATTCTTCCTGCGGGGGAGGCCTGGCAATTGATTGCATCCTGTTTATCCGGGACACTTCTTCGATGATGGTGATTCCCTCCAGCACCTTTCGGGCTTCGTCCTGGAGCATGGCGGACATTCTGAATTGTACTGCCAAATTCCTTCTCTTGCTAGATTTACCTTGAATTTTGTGGCTGTTTAATTTAGTAGTGTTCTCAATACTAAATATCCGGAGGTCAAAATGGATGTAGAATTCAAGATAGAAGATCATATCGCGAAGGTGGGGTTGAACATACCCGAAACGAAGAATGCTCTCAGTCCCGGTGCGCTGCTCGATTTATCCAGAATATGGGACGAATGCCAGACGAACAATGATGTCAGGGTTGTGATTCTTTATTCTGCTCTGCCCGACATTTTCTGTTCCGGCATGGACCTGAACTCTGCGATACCGATACTCACCGCCGCACGCAAACCGGAAACGGAAGCGGAAAAATGGCTGCTGGCGGAGGAAGATCCTGTAGGTAAGGCAATGCTGAAGTACAGAGAACTGGACAGACCCGTAATCGCCGCGATACATGGATACTGCCTTACCGGTGGATTTGAGATGGCAATGGGCTGTGATCTGCGCGTCGCGTCTGAGGACGCAATCTTCCAGATGCGGGAGCCCACCCTTGGAATCATGCCCGTCGGAGGTTCAAATGTCTTTCTGCCGATGCAGGTGGGAAATACTCGGGCGATGGAGATACTGTTGACAGGCAACAATTTTTCCTCCGCCACATTATACGACTGGGGATTCTTGAACAGGGTTGCCCCCAGGGAAAAGCTTATGGATGAAGCCATGGCTCTTGCCGAAAGGATAGCCAGCAATGGTCCCGATTCGGTAAGGGGAATGGTCAGGCTGTCAAGCCTTATAAAGGGCGAGTCCTTTAAAAATGCGATGAAAAAGGAAATGGAAATAGGGATGCCTGTTTTCATGAGTAAACAGGCCCGTGAAGGTGTGCGTGCCCAGAGAGAGCGGAGAAAACCGGATTTTAAATAAAATCTGCACGATCGTACAGACGGTTTTGCGATGCTCCAGTTGTGACAATAACCGGGGACAGGTTTAAACCTGTCCCCACTGGTATTTTGCCTGTTATAGTTCGCCGCGCAGCTTGGCAAATTCTCGGAGCAGTTTTTCCTCTTTTCTGCTCAGACCTGTCGGTATTTCCACTGCGACCTGAACAAGTTGGTCTCCCCTTCCGAATCCCCTGAGATGCGGGATCCCCTTGCCTCTCAGTTTAAATACCTTACCGTGAGGGGTGTTCATCGGTATTTTTATCCGCTCCGTGCCTTCCAGGGTGGGAACCTCGATATTTCCGCCAAGCACGGCCCGGGTCATGGGGATTGATACGCGGTATACTATATCGCTTCCATCTCGTTCAAAGAATTCGTGAGGTTCTATATATATAAAGACGTAAAGATCTCCCCTGGGTCCGCCGAATTCTCCCTCTTCGCCTTCACCGCGAAGCCTCAGGCGCGAATCGGTTTCCACGCCGGGTGGTATCTTGATCTGTATGGATTTTTTTACCCTTATTTTGCCTGTCCCGCGGCAGGCCTTGCACGGGCTCTCTATTATCCTTCCTGCGCCGTGACACTGAGGGCAGGCGGAACTGATACTGAAAAAGCCGCTTGACCTGGTGACCTGTCCCACACCACGGCAAGTCGGGCATACTGTTGGTTGTGTTCCGGGCTCCGCGCCGCTGCCTTCGCATTCCCCGCACTTTTCAAATCTTTCTATCTCTATTTCAGGAGATGTACCGAATGCGGCGTCCATGAAAGAGATCTTCAGGTCATAACGGAGATCGGGACCCTGCCGGGCTGCCGTTCTTGATCTTGCCCTGCCGGAGCCGAATCCAAAGACATCCTCAAATATGTCGCCAAAACTCGAAAAGATATCCTCGAATCCTGAAAATCCCTGAAAGCCGTTTCCCTTCAGCCCCTCATGCCCGTATCGGTTGTAGATTTCCCTTTTTCTTGAATCGGACAGGACTTCGTAAGCCTCGGCCGCTTCCTTGAATTTTTCCTCGGCCTCCTTGTTCCCAGGATTCCTGTCCGGGTGGTACTTCAAGGCCATCTTTCTGTAAGCCGCTTTTAACTCTTCGCTCGCGGCGTTTCTGTCCACGCCAAGGGTTGAATAATAATCGTTCTTCATAGTCTATTTTATGGGTTCCTGCTCGATAGGTGAATTTACCGTTCGCAGGGTGTACGAACAGTGTATTTTAAGTTAATGATGGTCTGCCGGCATGTCAAGCAAAGTATCTTAAGAAAGGTCTTGTCCTGTAATGCGCCTCAATGCCTCTTTATATTTTTCCATCGTTTCGGCTACAACATGCTTTGGCAGTCGGGGGGCGGGAGGTTTCTTGTCCCATTTTATTGAGAGGAGATAGTCCCTCAGGAATTGTTTATCAAAGCTCTTCTGAGCCTTGCCTTCTTCGAAATCATCTTCAGGCCAGAATCTTGATGAATCAGGCGTCAGGAGTTCATCTATCAGTATTAATTCACCTTTGACTGTTCCAAATTCCATCTTGGTGTCGGCAATGATGATTCCACCCTTTTCTGCAATTTTGAGTGCCCTGTTGTAAATCTTCATGCTGATATTGATGATTCTGTACGTCATATCATGGCCGATCAAATTTTCCATCTCCCCCTTTGTCATGGGGGCATCATGCTGTCCTTCCCCGGCCTTGGTTGAGGGGTACGATGCATTCCACCGGCAGGGCGGCAGCTTTTTTGACCAGCATGCTTCTTCCCCGCAGTATGTCTTTGTAGGCGCCGCATTCTTCGGGGAACGTGCCCACATCTGTTGAGATCAGATGGTTTGCTATAATATCTTTCATCTCGCCGAACCAGAAGGCGGACATGCGTGTTAAGATTTCCCCCTTTTCAGGAACGGGATCGGTCATAATGACATCAAAGGCGGATATCCTGTCTGTTGCGACGATAAGAAGGTTGTTTCCGACTTCATATACATCCCTTACCTTACCTCTGCTGAAGAGGTTCAATCCTTCAAATTCTGTCTTGATCAAAGCATTATTATCCACAGATTGGTCGAAGTTGGAGTCCTTCCGTAGTTGTGTCCCGGCAGTACAACGGTGTCATCAGGGAGCGTCAGCAGTTTGTTCATGATTGATTCATGCATAATCTCCCATGATCCACCCGGAAGGTCTGTTCTTCCCAAGCCCTCTACGAACAGAGTGTCGCCGGTGAAGACGTACCCGGGCGTATAGAGAGACATGCCTCCTGGCGTGTGACCGGGAGTATGTATGACTTTCAGCCCGATCTTTCCAACTGTAATGATGTCACCCTCCTGCACGGTAATATCCGCCGGGGGAGAGGGTCTGGCGTGGAACATGCGAAGTATTGTGGAAGGGGTGGAAACAAGCATGTCGGCGTCATCCCTGTGAACGATAATACCCGCTCCCGTCCGCTCCTTCATGTCGGCGTTGCCTGAGATATGATCAACGTGTCCGTGGGTGTTGACGATATATTTGATGGTTACGCCGTTGCTGTCGGCCTCTGATATTATGCGTTCAATCTCCGCGGCGGGGTCGATAACCAGTCCCGCTCCACTTTCTCTGTCACCTACTATGTAGGCGAATACTGCCATATGGCCTACCTGCATCTGTTTCAGAAACACCTGTACCCGCCCTCCCGATTATTTTAGAGAGTCTCTGCTATATTTTTTTAGATTTAAAGTCAACCTATTTCGGGTATTGGAGGGTGTGAGTTGACCGTGCATCTGGAATGTGGCC
>JAFDAR010000149.1 GCA_019313735.1 Deltaproteobacteria bacterium
AAAACAGTGTGCGGTGACGTAATAAATGCCCCCATTAACAGATAGGCAGGCACGTAATATTAATTGTGTGGATGAATTTGTCAAGACCGAAAAACCGGAAAAACATCTCCGGATAGTGTGAAAACGAAAAAAGGACAAAGATTAAAGGCATATACAAAAAAAACGGGGAGGATATAAAAGAACGGACACTCCCCGCCGATTCCAAGTACAGGCTTTTTAATAAGACAATCATTAACGCCGTGTCAGTCACGACTCATACGAATTCTATCCCAGTATTCCCAGAAACACACCCCCCGCAATCGCCGCGCCTATGGCACCGGCGACATTCGGTCCCATGGCGTGCATCAGGAGAAAGTTCCGCTTGTTCGCCTTCTGCCCCATCACCTGGACAACTCGCGCGGACATGGGGACAGCGGATACGCCGGCGGCCCCTATCATCGGATTGATCTTCTCCTTCAAAAACAGATTCATGGTCTTCGCAAGGATCACACCCGCCGCCGCCGCACTGGCAAAGGAAACCACACCCAGGATGAGGATGAGCAGCGTCCGGGGCTGCAGAAAGTTCTGTGCCGGCATCGACGCCCCGATGGCAAGGGTTAGAAATATGGTGATAATATCAACAAAGGTCGTCTGGGCAGTCTTGCTGAGCCGTTCCGTAACGCCGGATTCCCTGAAGAGATTCCCCACCATTAAACACCCTATCAGGGGAGCGGAGGAGGGTACGATCAATATGACAATAACGGTCGTCACCAGCGGAAAGAGTATCTTCTCCAGCTTCGACACCTTTCTGAGAGACGGCTTCATATAGATCGCACGCTCCTTCTTCGTGGTCAGGAGCCATATCACGGGGGGCAGGATAATGGGGACCAGTGCCATATACGAGTAGCACGCGACGGCTGTGGCCCCTATGATATGCGGGGCGAGAAGCGAGGTAACATATATGGTGGTGGGCCCTTCGGCCCCCCCTATTATCCCGATGGATGCCGCCTCCGTCAGGTTGAACCCGAAGATCAACGACAGAAAAAATGCCAAGTAGACACCGAACTGCGCGGCAGCCCCCAGGAGCAGGGTCTTGGGATTGGCAAGCATGGGACCAAAATCGGTCAGCGCCCCGAGACAGAGAAACATCAGAGGCGGGAGGATCTGCCACATTATCCCGAACTTGAATATCCGGGAGAGCAACCCCACTGGGCGTGTGGGCAACTCCGCCTGATTCGTCTGCTCCATCGTTATGAGAGAGGCCAGGATATGTCCCTTCTCAACGCGCTGGCCCCGGGACACCTTCAGGCTGTCGATCCGTCCGAAGACGGGGGCAGTCACCTCCCCCGAATCGAGCTTGTATATGACGCCTCCCTTCTCAAAGGTGTCCCCCTCATGCATCGACACTTCTATCACCGTGCCAGCCTGAGGGGCCTTCAGCATCATTTCGTAGTCCATCATACCCCCGAGGGGCAGGTTGACCAGCATCATCCCGAACCCTATGGGAATCAGCAAAAGGGGTTCCATCTTTTTGGCAATCGCCAAATATATGAACCCCAGACCTATAACGATCATAAGAGCGTTTCCCCAGTAAAACAGAGAGAACCCGGTCTCAAGTAATCCAAAAAGCACGTCTGTTCCTCCTCTAAGTAATCTTCATCCAGTCTATTTCTTGTCACCGGCAATTTTTTCGGTAATCACCCTCGTCAGTTCCACCGATATACCTAACAGCGCCAGCATTCCAAACACCAAGCCAAATCCGCCGATCGCCGTCTTTATCGCCAAGCCCCAATCAATCATTGCTCACCTCTATTATCCTGTTATTTTTTCCATGGCGAAATAGCCTTAGAATTTCCAGTCTCGATCAAAATCGGAACTTGTTTTCCCAATGCCCACTCCCCCAGGAAATTTCACTATGCGGAACACTATGCCATATGTTGGTAATCCAGAATCCAGAATCCAGAGTTCAATACTACGGCACCGGCACCGTGTCAAGACTTTTTGCTCCACCACCGGAACAATATTGCAAAAGCTTTATATCCCATTGGACTTTCTTATTTTTTTCAAACCATAGAATGTTTATATAAGTTAGTAAACTTTTTCTCTTGACAAAAAGCGTTTCTATATGGCATGTAAATACAACCCACAGGATAAAACGGTATTTTGCATTATGGAACAATATAATAAAGATGATAAAGCCCGCGAACTAAACAAGATCAATTCCATCGAAAAGGCCCTCATGATCCTCACGGTATTCCGCGAAGGACAAACATCCTGGGGAGTGAGAGAATTGAGCGCACATCTCGGTTTCAGCCCGTCCACCATCCAGAGGATCCTGCAAATTCTGAAGACTTACGGATTTATCAGGCAGAATCCAAACACGCGACTGTACAGTCTTGGGAATATCTATCTTTCATTTTTTCGTACCCTGCAGGACAACTACCCAATCACGCGGATAGCCATGCCGCTTATGAAACGGCTCCTGTCCCGGACCGGGGAGACCGTACACCTTAATATAATAGATACAGACTGTATCTCCAGAATCTGTATCAGCAGCCTGGAATCCACCCAGGAACTGAAGGCCACCATGCCGGTTGGAAACAGGGCTCCGCTTTATGCCGGTGCTTCCTCTAAATGCCTGCTGACCTTCTCCCCGCAGGATTTTATTGACAAATATCTGGCAAAAGTAAAGCTCGAACCGTTGACCAATAACACCATTGTTGAAATGGAAGAGCTCATCTCGGAGCTTGATCTGATCAGGGAACGGGGATACGCCTCGAGTCTGGGGGAAACCCTCCAGGGTCTCGGGGCCCTGAGCGTTCCATTCTTTTCCTTTCATCAGGGCATGCCCGTGCGGGCCACGGCAAGCCTGGCAATACCTGAGGTACGTTTCAACAATTATGACCACCGCAAGGTGTGTATAGAGGAACTGCTTCTCGCGGGCAGAGAGTTTTCAGAGGCTACGGGATGTTACAGTGAAAATTCACCTTAAAGGGTAAACTGCATTTATGCTGGTCGCAGGAATTTTACCATTAAAACAACAGGCAATTTAGAGAGGAGAGAAAGTCATGGATTTTGGTTTATCAGATGAATTAATAATGTTAAGGGACACTGTGCGCGATTTTGCAGCCGAGAAGATCGCCCCGTTCGCGGATGAGTGGGACGAGAATCATTATTTCCCTTATGAAGAAGTTATCAAACCGATGGGCCAGCTGGGTTTCTTCGGCACAGTCATCCCTGAAGAATACGGTGGAAATGAGATGGGATGGCTCGCGGCTATGATAATCTCGGAAGAAATCGCCCGCGCCTCCAGTTCATTAAGGGT
>JAFDAR010000150.1 GCA_019313735.1 Deltaproteobacteria bacterium
GGCATCCTGCATGATGGAGCACACAGCTTCCAGACCACCCGGCTGTACAGATCCACTGAACATATGTCTTCTGACCTACAGGGGCAACCCCACGTGTGGAGGGCAGGGGGTGTACATCGATTATCTCAGCAGGGCCCTGGCGGACCTGGGACATAATGTGGATGTCATATCAGGTCCCCCCTATCCCGAGTTGGCCAGTGGTATCGGGCTCCACAAATTGCCGAATCTTGATCTGTATAATCCCGCCCATCTCTTCAAACCCGCGAGACTGAGCGATCTGGCATCACCGATCAACCAGCTGGAGCTTCTCAGTATGTCCTCAGGCGGTTTCCCTGAGCCCTTTACGTTCGGTCTGAGAACCTATAACTACTTCAGAAAAAAGATGCCGCGCTACGACATCGTCCATGATAATCAATGTCTTTCGTATGGCATACTGGGCCTCTCGCGCCTTGGTTTTCCCACTGTGGCAACCATCCACCATCCGATCACAGTTGACAGAGATGTGGAAATCAGATCCGCCGGAGAGACATCAGCAGGGATTTCAAGACGTCAAGCCGCAAATTCAGGGTTGTTCCAAACGGAATCAACACGGACTTCTTCTATCCTCTGCCGCATGTAAAACGTTCCGACGATCAGATACTTGTAACTAACAGCGCGGATACTCCCCTGAAGGGGTTGAGATATCTCCTCGAGGCGATCGCGTCAATAAAGAAGGAGAGAAGTATCAAGCTTACAGTGGTAGGTAAGCCTAAAAAGAACGGGGTTATTGAGGGTCTTGTCAGGAAGCTGGGCATAAAAAGATGCGTCAGGTTCACTGGGCGCATCGAGTATGAAGAGTTTGCCAGTTATTATGCCAAAGCCACTATGGCTGTCATTCCATCTCTGTATGAAGGTTTCGGGATGCCGGCCGGCGAGGCTATGGCCTGCGGCGTGCCGGTCATAAGCACCGTGGGGGGCGCCCTGCCGGAGGTAGTGGGCGAGATGATCCCGACAGGCGTCTTCAGCTGGGCAGGGCAGGCCTCGAGCGCGTGAAAACCTCCTTTACCTGGAAACACGCGGCGCAGAAAACAGTTGACGTATATCGGGAAGCTATCGATGCTGACCGCTGATTTTCAGATGTTAAACATAAAACCGGGAGATCGCGTCCTTGATGTCGGGTGCGGCACCGGGCGCCATGCCTGTGAGGCCTTCAGGACCCTGGGCGCGGATGTTGTGGGCATCGATCTGAACATGAAAGACCTGCGCAAGGCCGCGCTTACCTTATATTTCATGGACGGTGCCGGTGATGGTTCATGGATAATATGTTCAGAGGTCCTTGAGCATATCCCGGAAAACAGGGTGGCCATCGCCGAACTTGTAAGGGTCTTGAAGCCGGGAAAGAACCTCGTTGTAAGTGTGCCAAGATTTCTGCCGGAGCGCATATGCTGGGCGCTTTCGTCGGATTATCACAACGAACCGGGCGGCCATATACGTATATACAAAAAGAGGGAACTACTTTCGCTGCTGGAAAACGCGGGCACGAAGTGCTGGTCTGTTCGTTACAAACACGCCCTGCACGCGCCATACTGGTGGTTGAAGTGCCTTGTCGGCCACAAGAACGATGAGTCCCGGTCTGTAAATCTTTACAAAAGATTTCTTGAATGGGACATTATAAAACATCCGTCCTGTACCAGGATGCTGGATAAGATGTTAAACCCCCTGATAGCCAAGAGCATAGTCTTCTACCTCAGAAAAGGATAACCGATATGGAACTTAACGTTTCAAAAAGCATAGTGGAGCAGCCTGTCAATTGCGAGGAAATGGGTGCATTTATCGCCGGATTGCAGAAAAAAAGCGGAGAGATCCCATGGTCCGAAGGGGGGAAAACAGATCCATGGGACCACGTTGAAAGCGCCATGGGGCTCGGCGTCACCGGATATCTTAAGGAGGCCAGACGCGCCTACGAGTGGATGGTCAAAACGCAGCTTGCCGATGGAAGCTGGTGCGCGGCTTATCGCAATGGCGCCCCGGAGGACACAACCAGAGACGCCAACCTCTCTTCTTATATCGCTGTTGGTGTGTTCCATTACTATCTACTCACGAAAGATATCGCCTTTATCGAAGATATGTGGTCTACCGTGAGCGCCGGCATCGATTACGCCATCAGTCTTCAGGCATCGACCGGTGAGATTTACTGGGCCAGAAATGCCGAAGGTGTTATAGACCGCATGGCCCTTCTGACCGGTTCCAGCTCTGTGTATATGAGTATTAAATGCGCCCTGGCCATTGCTTCGCGATTGGGAGAAAATCGTCCCGACTGGAGATGCGCGCTTGAAAAACTGGGCGCTGCCATCCGCAACCTTCCAAATCACTTCAACATGATCAAGTCACGCTATTCCATGGACTGGTACTATCCGGTCCTGTGCGGCGCGATTACCGGCGCCGATGCCCGAAGGCGGATTGACAAATCATGGACAAAATTTGTGGAACCCGGCTGGGGAGTCCGGTGCGTCTCAGACCGTCCCTGGACAACCATGGCGGAGACATCCGAACTGGTGCTGGCACTTGCGGCCATTGAAAGATACGAAGAGGCGCAACTGGTTCTCAGCTACATAATAGACAAAAAATACGACGACGGATCATACTGGATGGGGGTTACCTTCCCCGATGAGGTCATATGGCCCGAAGAAAAGACGTCATGGACGACCGCTGCCGTACTTTTGGCCTATGACGCGCTCAACAATCTTACCCCCGCGAGCTGCCTCTTCAGTCACGATTTCTGGGAAGACATGGAATCTATCGATCATGCCGATGACTCGCATCAGGAACATTATTCGTACCCGGTTCCACCAATGGATCAAATTGGAGGATAGTTTCCTTGAAGAGAGACCACCGTCCCTACTTTGTCAAGCATCTCGATATCAGATTCCAGAGGTGGTACGTGAACCACTTTCTGCGCCCTCAGTTTGAACACCTGGGCAAAAGAACCACATTCATGAAACCCTGGCACGTGGAAATATTCGGAGAGAACATCTCGCTCGGTAACTACGCCAACGTTATCGCGGCGTCTGATAAAAAAGTAAGACTGACCGTATGGTCAAACTTCGGGGAAAAGGGACATATAAAGATAGGAGACTGTTGTCTGATATGTCCCGGCGTAAGGATCGGCGCGGCCACGGAGATAACCATCGGCGACAGTTGCATGATGGCGCATGGCGCCTATATCACGGATTCGGACTGGCATGGACTGTACGACCGGAGTCAGCCGGTGGGCCAGACCGCGCCGGTCAGGATAGGAAACAACGCCTGGATAGGGGACAATTCAATCGTATGTAAGGGTGTTACTATCGGAGATAACAGCATAATAGGCGCCGGCTCAATCGTTACAAAGGATATACCTCCAGATGTAATAGCCGCGGGTAATCCCGCGGTTGTCATCAAGAAACTCGATAAGAATAAGCGCATAAAGACACGCGCCGAGTGGTTTTTTGATCCGAAGTACCTGGCAATGCAGTTTCGCGAGATCGATCGCAATACACTTGAGGGAAACACGATATTGGGATGGCTGCGATCCATGCTGTTTCCCTCAAAGAATGATTAACAGAAAATCGTGCCGCCATGCCCGACGCGAAGCCGGTTAACGTCACTTCTAAATAACGATTTCTTCTCCCACCCTGAGGTCGCGGTATCTGTCTCCAAATGCCTCTTTGAACCGGTCTATGCTCCAGTCGGAGCTGTCGTGGGCGGACAGTGAAACAATCCCTGGGTCTTCCCGCTTTATGGCCTCTATGGAATCCATAACATCCTGCTCGCTTATGCCGCGCCAGGGAGGGTTGTCAGACCCAACGATGCCCTGTATGTTGAGAGGACCTATCATTATTCTTCCCCCATTGACAGGGAAGTGCAACCCACCGATAATCCCGTAAATGGGTTCATCGAACAGAGCCCGGGCCCTTTCAATAATCCTCTCAATTGTCTGGTGACCGCATCCTATGATCAGTACGATTCCCTTTCCTTCGACATTGACAGCCAGGCTGTGCTCCAGGGTGTACCCCATGAGAAACAGAAACCGGGGTATCGGTCCTATGCTCGCTATGCCCTCTTTTATAACCTTCGGTTCACTGACGACCTCCACGCGGGGTCTCGGGTTCCACTTCGAAGGCGTGACCTTGTCCGGGGCATATACAGGTATTTCGGGCAGGGGCACCGGTCCCTGGGAAAGGCTGAACTGCTTTTTCCTTTGTTCTTTCATTCCACCGAGATGATCCACATGCAAGTGACTGATAAACATCATGTCAATATCTTCGACCTTTACTCCGAGCCTCTCCATATTCAGAATAAGGGGTGAAGGATGCTCCTTTTTTGTGTTGTACCCCACATCAAGCAATATGGTGGTGTCGTCAGCCTTTACCAGATATGAAACTCCGGGTTCCGTCTT
>JAFDAR010000151.1 GCA_019313735.1 Deltaproteobacteria bacterium
AATGGTGGGTCAGGGCAGAATCGAACTGCCGACACCGGGATTTTCAGTCCCGTGCTCTACCGACTGAGCTACCGACCCACAACATATGTCTGAAGAACGTCTGGTTTCTATCCAATCCGGATTCTTTTGTCAAGAGTTTTTGCCATTGAATCTGGCTTCTTTCTGTGCGCCATATAATCCACTCCCGTGCTCACTTCCAGATGTGGTGTTCCTGTCCGGATAGTTGTCAAAGGTTGGTCCGAACGAAGCACCCGGCGGCGCCTGATCTTTTATCTCCTGATATATGTGGGTTTTAATTACGCATGTTCCCGCTATCTTGTCATGCCACCCCTGTTTCCTGCCGTCGAACGCGACCCATATAAACCCCAGGAAGAATGGCAGTTTGGATATTATGTATCCGACCCACCTCAGAAAGGCTGTCCCCAGGGTCATGGGCTTTCCGTCTATACGCACGACCTTGAGGCCAAGCAGTTTTTTCCCTGGCGTCTGGCCTGTAGTGCCGTAGAAATATGTGAAATAGGCCGCGTTGACCAAAACGGCCATACCATAACAGGGGAAGAAAACGGCGTATATCAATGCCGAAGAGGTGTCTGTCAGATACATGAAATCGTAGTGAAATGGGACGATAAGATTTCCTATCAGAAACAGGATGATGGTGAATATGTAAAGTATGATCATATCTATTGAAAGCGCCACCAGCCTTTGCCAGAACCCGCCGTAGAGAACCGTCATTTGATTATCTCCTTTTTCTTTCAATCTGCCAGCGTACCGAATACCCCTTTTTCGTACTGGAGGATAGAGAGTACTGCAAGAGGGGCAGTCTCGGTTCTCAGGATAAGCCTTCCCAAACTCGCGGAGATGAAACCACACTGCCGGGCCTTTTCAATCTCTTCCCACGAGAATCCGCCTTCAGGACCGATGACGATAAAAAAGCTGTCCACTCCCGCGTGTTTTTCATCCGTCAATATCTCTCTGATTCTCAACTCCTGCTCCGCCTCCCACAGGATTATCCGGAGGGTATGTCTGTCCGGCGTGCTCAGCATTTCATCGAAAGATACTATTTCGCTCACTTCCGGCACATTCCCCCTGCCGCACTGCCTGGATGCCTCTATGGCTATCTTGCGCCACCTTGCCGCCTTCGCCGTGGCCCTGGAGCCTGTCAGTCTGGGTATGGATCTTGAGGATATAAAGGGCACGATCCGGCTTGCACCCAGTTCCGTCGATTTTTGAATAATCATTTCCATCTTGCCCCCCTTGGGGAGCGACTGGGCGAGAGTTATGTGTGTGTCAGGCAGCAGGATGGTCTCTTTCCTGATTATATCCAGACAGACATTGCGGGAATAAAAATCCCTGATGACGGTACTGTATTCGTGACCCGCGCCGTCAAAGAGTATCAGTTCATCCCCCTTCTTGAGCCGCAGGACATCCTTTATGTAGGTAAAATATTCTTTGCCTAATTCCGAAGATATTCCCTCGCTGAGTTCCTGTGGATTGTAGATTCTTGGTATTGCCAATCTCCGTCTCCGTGTGCCTGTTTTTACCGGCTTGCCTTCTTAAAGGTGTAACAGACCCATTCCTTTTCACTTCTTGTATCATGCAGCACAGTTTCCCCGTTGCAGAATATCTTCTCCACGTCTTTCGCGTCCTGCTCTGTGATTCCAGACGCTATGATATATCCGCCGGGTTTTGTCAGAGAGATCAGGTGTGAGTGAAGCTTTATAAGCGCACCCGATATCAGATTGGCCGCTATGAGATCGAAACTGCCCCCGCACAGGGCAATATCGCGATTGATAATCTCAACCCGGTCTTCCACCCCGTTTATAACGATATTTTTGCCTGCTATCTCAACGGCCTTTGGATCTATGTCTATGCCCGTTACCGCGCGCGCGCCGAGCTTTGCGGCGCATATGGCAAGTATACCGGTACCCGTGCCGACATCCAGTATATCATACTCTTCCCTCCCGCTGCTCTTCAGCATTATATCCTCGATGGCCATGATGCACATTGCGGTGGAGGCATGTTGCCCCGTGCCGAAGGCCATTCCGGGATCTATGTCGATGACGATATCGTGACCGGCGGGGGAATATCTTTCCCAGGTTGGTTTTATTATTATGTTATTGCTAACCCTGAGAGGTTTGAAATATTTTTTCCACTGTTCACCCCAGTCGGGATCGGATATGGTCTTTGTGGAGAACCGGGGTTTCTCCAGTCTGGGGAATATTGAAGAAAGGCTGTCGATATAAGCCTCGATGCGGACTGTCTGTTCCTTTACGTTGTGACTCCACGGAAGCCAGGCCTTTATCTCTTCCCGCGCGGGAGGCTTAAGGTTGTTGAATCCCGACTCGTCGGGACTGTGCTCCTCTTCCTGAAACACGCCGTTTGCACCCATCTCCTCCAGGAAGTTTGACAGCGCGTCAACCAGTTCCGGCGGTGTCAGAACGGTTATCTCAATCCATTTCTTTTTTGTCTCCGGCATGTCTTGCCTCCTGCCTTCTAAACTATCACCCATTTGCCGATATTTCAAGCAACTTGAACTTTCATGGTCTTCATGATAGTTATTCTTTCTTACTTTACTAAGAGGATGGAACAGATGAAATTTTATCCTGTAAGTCTTGATATCTCGGATGAAAAATGCGTTGTCGTGGGTGGTGGAGATGTTGCCGAAAGAAAGGTAATAAGGCTTCTCGAATGCGGCGCCAAAGTTGTTCTTGTCAGTAAGACTATAACCCCTGGACTGCGCGCGATGAAGGATGAGGAGGCTATAGAACATCTGCCCGATGACTACAGTGAAAAACATATAGAGGGAGCTTTTCTGGTGGTAGGGGCAACTGACCAAAATGATGTCAATGAAACAATCTACCGCGACTCGCGCAGCAGGGGAATACTGGTGAATATTGTAGATGAGCCGGCCAGATGCAATTTCATAGTGCCTGCGGTTTTTCGTCGGAAGGACCTCCTGATAGCCATATCAACCGGCGGGAAAAGTCCGGCGCTGGCCAGGAGACTGAGGGGGAATATGGAGGATAAGTATGGCCCCGAATATGGCATTCTCCTCGATATCATGGGTAATCTCAGGAAGAAAATAATTGCCCGTGGAGGCACATCGGAGGAAAACAAAAGGATATTTGAATCTGTGCTGGATTCCGATATACTCCGGCATATCAGAGAAGAAGAATGGGACAAGGCAAGAAAGATCGTCAGAGACCGCACTGGCGAGAAGATGGAACTGTGAGGTCTTAAAGAGAAGGGGTCAAGGGGTCGAGGATTCAAGGGGTCAAGTGAAGG
>JAFDAR010000152.1 GCA_019313735.1 Deltaproteobacteria bacterium
GTTTCATAAACCTCCTTTATATTGGATTCGGTAATCACTTCCTCGGGAGTCCCGATGCAGTGAATCACTCCTTCATTCAAAAGCATAATTCTGTCACAGAAAAGAGACGCCAGATTTATGTCGTGAGTTACAGCGATGACAGTCAGACTCTCTTCTTTGCTCAAGCTTTTTATCAAGTCAAAAAAAGCTATCTGGTGTTTAATGTCCAGAAAAGCCGTGGATTCATCGAGAAGGATTATCTGAGGCTGCTGGGTCAGAGCCCTTGCTATGAGCACTCTCTGCCTTTCACCACCGCTTAACTCATTGATACTTCGGGCAGCAAATGGAAGTATATCTACCATCTCCATTGCCTCGCGGACGATTTCGAAGTCTGTTTGTCCTTCAAACCTCAGCCTGCCGAGGTGAGGAGCTCTTCCCATCAAAACAATTTCCTGAACGGTAAATGGAAAAATCACAGGGGAATCCTGGGGAACTACCGCTATAATCTTCGCTATGTCATACCTTTTGATCTTTCCGATGTTTATTTCATTGATCAAAACCGATCCCTTCTTTGACATTAATATTCCGTCAATGATTTTTAGAAGGGTCGTTTTACCCGATCCATTCGGTCCTATGATCCCTAAGAATTCCCCCTCACAGGTTTCGAAGGAGAGATTTTTCAGGATCCAGTCGCCATCATATCTGAACTGGATGTTTTCTGCTTTCACAATGGCCATAAATCAGACAGACCTCCTTCGGAGGAGATAAATAAAGTAGGGGGCACCGCATATGGCGGTAATAACTCCCACCGGTAATTCGCTGTGAGGAATCACCGTTCTGGCAATCGTATCGGCCATAACGAGAAACGATGCCCCGAAAAGAAAGGATGCCGGCAGCAGCAGCCGGTGATCGGGACCAAGGAGCATTCTCATAATGTGCGGTATAATAAGTCCAACGAAGCCTATAATTCCGCTGAATGATACGGCCAGAGCGGTCACAAGAGATCCAGTAAGGAAGAGAATAATCTTCGTCCTTTCCACGTTTACGCCAAGCTGCATGGCTGTTTCCTCGCCGGTTACGATTAGATTCAACGGTCTTGCATACGAATAAATGACGGCAAACCCGAAAAGCAAAAGGGCACTTACAAACAGAATCTTAATCCATGTAGCCAGGCTTAGATCACCCATTAACCAGAATGTAATATTATGCAGGTCCGCGTTCCGGCTGATGGATATTAAAAACATTATTATGGCTGAAAAGAAAGCATTGACGATGACGCCTGCCAGGAGAAGGGTGTTGGAATGAAGCTCTTTGTCCGACCGCCCTATCATAAAAACAAGGGCTACTGTAAAAGCAGCTCCCAGAAAGGCCAGACCGGGAATACCGAAGGGAACCGCGCCTAAGCCGGTAATAATGCCGATAATGGCGCCAACGGCCGAGCCACCGGAAACTCCAAGTATAAAAGGATCTGCCAGGGGATTGCGAAGAAGGGCCTGAAAGATGACACCAGCAACAGAAAGGGAAGCTCCAACAAGACCGGCAAAGATAACTCTGGGCAGGCGAATAGAAAATATTATGGTCTTTTCCGATGGGGACAGGCCGGTGTAGCCCGCATGCCATCCGCAGAGGAGCCCCTTCAGCCCCTGCATGATGCCGATCCTGGCTGGACCGATCAGGACGGACACAACTGCCACGGCAATAAAAACCGCCATAAGTAAAAGGCTGATTTTAACTATCCTGGATAGAGTTACTGCGGTTCTTTCCATCACGAAAAATTCCCGAAATGATGCCGATGTGTCGGCATAGCGGAGCTTTTTACGAAACCGTAAGGATTGTAAAGCAGGCAAAGCACTTCGTGGCACACCTCCCTCGAGGATTTGCGGGCGGACCGGTCTTCCGGCTCAGGGCAACCTACTTACCCGCCTTCCCACCCCGCAAAAGCGGGACAGTGGCTGTTTTGGGTTTTCGTTCCCTTCACGGCTGCGGGGCAGCGGGGGATTTTCACCCCTCTTCCTCACATCCACCCGTGTATTGATGGATAAGCTTATACTCCTTTGATCAAAGTCCTGTCAAGGGGCGCCCCTTCCCAGGCCGCCCTGATTATCATCAGAAAATCTTCGTAGTCGCATTCTTCCGGGTTGTAAAATATCGATCCGTCATCAAGCGCCGCCCCGGCAATAGCTTCCAGCTTTTCTATCGGCACTATCCGCTTCCCGTCCCTGTCTTTGACTTCTTCGAAAAAGCGCGCATGCTTCCCGTCTGTAGCATTATGTATATCCTGATTCATTTTACGAATATAGGCAATTGCGCCCCCCGCTCTCAGGTGTTTCGGCGTGCCGGCGTACACTTCCGCTCCCGCCAGCGGCAACAGGAGCTCCCCTGTGAAATGAGCATTCTTGTGCATATTGTATTCCAGACCATATGGGAGCAGTATGGACATGCACACCCCATGGGGAACACCGCACACGGAACCTGTCGCGTGCCCAAGAGTATGAACTACCCCAACCATCGAATTGGAAAATGCGGCTCCGGCCAGGGTGGCTCCATTTGCCAGAGCAAGACGCCCCTCTCTGTCGGAGGGATTCTCTATCACGTTCAACAGATTATTGCTGATAAGGCTGATAGCGGCTATCGCGTTGGCGTCGCTCATGGGATTCTTGGCCAGACCGGTATAGGCCTCAACGGCATGTGCCATGGCATCCATGGCGGTCGACGCCGTGATAGCCGGTGGAAGCGTCAGTGTCATACGCGAATCCAGTATGGCAACATCCGGCAGGAGAAAATAGCTCACAAATGCCATCTTCAGATGTCTCTCATGATCCTTTACCACGGCAACCAGCGTAACCTCTGAACCGGTCCCCGAAGTGGTCGGAATCACAACAAGCGGTCTTAAAGCCCTCTTCAATGCGCCGGAGCCGCTGAATTTCATCAGGTCGTCCGCATTTTCGGAGACAACTATATTCACTCCCTTGGCTGTGTCCATAACCGAACCGCCACCCACCGCAACAATGGAATCGCAGTCATTATCTCGGTACATGCCCGCCAGTTGGTTGACAATCTTCAGAGACGAATCCTGCGGCACGTCATCCGCCATGGCGCCGATGTCAACTCCATCTTTTATGGCATCAACCACTGTATCAACCAGCCCGGCAGCGGAAACACCTTTATCCGTGATAATTAACGGCCTGCCGGCATGCAACTGCGCGAGCGCTTCCGGAATTTTCTCAAGCGCGTCATGCCCGACAATCATCTTGACCCGACAGCAAAATTCATAATATTCAGGTAAATACATAGGCTTGCTCCTTGACAGTTGTCAGTTCAGGGTTTAACTGTGAACCGGTAACCGATAACCGTCTTTAATCGGTTTGCCTTCCCAGGCGTGTTCCAGGATCACCATACAATCGTCCATATTAAATCCGGTACGCCCATCCCTGACAGTTGCATCGGCTATACCCTTCAAGGCATCTTTCGAAATGC
>JAFDAR010000153.1 GCA_019313735.1 Deltaproteobacteria bacterium
GGCCTTCGACATCCTTAAAAAGGCCCGTGTCGGTGTCACACCCGGCATCGACTTCGGGAAAAACTGTGAAGGATATCTCAGGTTTTCATACGCGAACTCCATGGAAAACATAGGGAAAGGCATCGACAGAATAGAACAATATCTGAAGGATCTTGCGTGATGAGATCCATTACCCCTACAAAAGGGATAAAATTATTTTCTGCCAGAAAAACGCAGAAAATAATTCCTAAGTTACTAAAGGCCGTCCTGTTCGATTTTGACGGCACACTTGCCGAACTGAATATAGACTTTGTCCGGATGCGCAGGGCCGTTCTGGATCTCATGAGTGATTACTGCGCCCCGCCGGAGGCGATGGAAGACCTGTACGTGCTGGAGATGATCGAGGCTGGCAAAAACCTCATCTCCGGGAACAACCCCGGCAGGGAAAACGATTTTTTCAACAGGGCGCACAGGCTTATAAGCGATGTGGAGACCGAAGGATCGAAGAAAGGCAGGCTGTTCACAGGGACAGAAGACATGCTGGATGAGCTGAGAGGACGACAGATAAAAACCGGTATTGTGACAAGAAACTGTATGGCCGCGGTAAGGCAGCTGTTTCCCAATATAGATTCCTGTTGTGACGTCGTGATCACCAGGGAATTTACGCCAAGGGTAAAACCGCATCCGGATCACCTTTTGATGGCACTCGACGCGCTGAAAGCAGATGCAGGATCTGAGGATCTGCGGCAATGGTGGGAGATCATCCTATGGATATCGCGGCGGGAAAGGATGTGGGGGTATACACCATAGGCGTATTAACAGGACATTCAGAAGCCGCCGCTCTTCGCGAGGTGGGCGCTGACCTGATTATTGAAAAGGCCGCGGATATAACCCGGTTTCTGTAGCAGATGTTGACAGAATAAATTCAGATGATTACAATCCTGAATATCTTGTTAATCCCGTCTGGTTTTCAAAAAAGGATTCAAGGGGTCAAGGATTCGAGGATTCAAGTGAAATGCTAAAGAATTACAAAGATCTATTTGCGAACTGGAAACGCAGATATTATTAGCAGGGGATTTAGATTTAATTGAAAAAGGTGTATTGGGTAAACTAAGAAAAGACATAACAGAAAGTCCTAACAAGTTGGAATTAAAAGCGTTGATAAAGTCTTTAGAAAATAAACCCCTGAATCCTTGACCCCTGGAATCCTTGGACCCTTTTCTCCAACCAAATTGGAGAAGAATCTCGAAAAATTTATCAGGACATGGCAATATGTATGAAATTACAGTAACGAAAACTTTTTCCGCCGCGCATACTCTGGACATCGGGGGCGAACGCGAAAACCTTCACGGGCACAACTTCAAGGTTGAGGCCACGGTTGCATCCGAAGAACTGAATGTGGACGGTCTCGTTCTGGATTTCAGGGTGTTAAAAAAATGGGTAAATGAAATCCTTGAAGATCTGGATCACACGTTTCTCAACGATCTTCCCCCTTTCAGCAACATGAGTCCCACAGCGGAAAACATCGCCAGATTTATATACAACAGATTGGAAAAGAAGACAGTTCCGATGGGTCTAGGGATATCGGGTATCGCGGTATGGGAATCTGAAAATTCGAAGGCGGTATATACAAAAAACTGTTCAGGTTCATAAAGGCATAGAGAAAAATGGTAGATGTACAGAATCTCAAAGATAACAGGAATATAGATATACAAAAAGTAGGAGTTAAGGGGATAAAATACCCAATCATAGTCCTCGACAAAGCAAACGGGACACAGCATGTCAATGCCGCCATAAATATGTACGTCAATCTCCCACACCGCTTTAAGGGAACACACATGAGCCGCTTCGTCGAGATTTTGAATGAGTACAGAGGTCAGATCAACATAAAGACCTTTCAGAAAATCCTGTGCAAGATGAAGGAAAAACTCAACGCTGAATCCGCACACATAGAGATTAACTTCCCATACTTCGTGGAAAAGACCGCTCCTGTCTCGAATGCAAAAAGCCTTATGGAATACCAGTGTTCTTTCTGTGGAGAGAATAGCGGTGAAAAGAGTGACTTTCTCGTCGGAATCACCGTCCCGGTCACAACGGTGTGTCCCTGTTCAAAAGAAATAAGCGACATGGGTGCACATAATCAGAGGAGTACAGTAAGGCTCAAACTGAGATTTAAAAAATTTTTCTGGATAGAAGACATCATCAGACTGGTGGAAGAATCGGCAAGCAGCGAGATTTTTTCACTCCTCAAAAGAGCGGATGAAAAATATGTAACAGAGAGGGCCTTTGAGAATCCGATGTTTGTGGAAGATGTTGTAAGGACCGTCGCGGAAAAGATCAACAAAAATCACAATTTCATATGGTACAGCGTAGAAGCGGAAAATATGGAGAGCATACACAATCACAATGCCTATGCCTATATAGAAAAAACATAACCGTTTACGGTTTGCAGTTGCCGGTTCACGGTTAAAAAACAGCGGGTTAAAATCAACTTCTAAAATGCTTCAATCGTTGCATAGTTCATTGAGAAACTGTGAACTGTAAACCGATAACCGTAAACGGTTACGAAAAGACTGAAGACTGTCAGACCTTCAATCTTTGCCCTATCAGTCTACAGGCTATCCCCTGCATTCACACCTGCCAGTTCATAAACCTTCAGGTCCCCAATTGCGGCGCTATTTACATCTATTTCCCGTACATCCAGACGGGCACTGACCGCGTGCAGGGTCTTATCGCTGATCAGGATGCTGTTAGGATAAGATTTTGTGAATTCCTGTAGCTTGAATACTATATTGACAGAATCACCGATAACGGTATAGTCCATCTTCTTATCAAAACCTATATTCCCCACAACAACTTCCCCAGTGTGAACACTTATACCAATATCCACTGAATCGCCTATCTCTTTCAGCCAGTAGTCCCGACAAGTCGGGATGGACTCTTTCATCTCGATCGCCGCTGCAACAGCATTATCAGCATCCTGTATGTCAGAAACCGGGGCGCCAAAAATCGCCAGAAAACCATCACCAAGATATTTATCAACAATACCATGGTGTTTGAACACAATTCCGCCCATAATGGAAAAAAAATGGTTGAGCATAAGCACAGTCTTCTGTGGCCCTATTTTCTTGGCAAGAAGTGAAAACCCTCTTATATCGATGTTGATAAGCGTGAGCATCCTGAACTCTTCAACCACAAGTTGTTCCGTATCGGTACCATGGATAATCTTGTCCACCACCTCTTTGGGAACAAACTTCTGGAAGATATTGCGTATCTGCCGCTCATTCTCTGCCATAGACAGGGTTTCATTGTAAAGATTGGCATTCTCTATGGCTACGCTGACCGAAGATGCAATAGATTGCAGCAGTTGCTTGTCACCGGCATTAAAATCACCATTCGTCTTGTTAAACACCTCAATAACTCCCATAACCCTGCCTTGCGATATCATGGGCACACACAGAATAGCCTTCGTATGAAAGCCGGCAATCTCATCCACATCGGGATAAAAGAGAGAAGACTTGTCGATATCATTTACTATTACCGGATTGCCCCGGGCCGCCACGTAACCGGCAACTCCCTGGCCTACCTTTATTCGAATTCCTTGTAGTGTTTCCATGTCAATATTCAGCGCAACGGTAAACTCAAGCCCATCTTCGCGCATGAGCAGAAGCGCACCGGCCTTCACGCTCATGACCGCGCTGATCATATCCATAGTATAGTTAAGAACCTGGTTTATATCGAAGATAGAAGATGCAAGGGCGCTTCCGATTTGTTTCAGTGTGTCCAGTTCTCGATCCCGCTTGACAACATAATCGCCGAGCCGGTTTCTCTCCATTGCAAGAGAGAGAGCGTCTGCCATCCTCTCTATGAGCACCTGCGATTCATAAAACGAGTTAAACTCATCCTGGTTCCGGCAAGGAGCTCCCTTTCACTCTCATGCACAAGCGGGGAGGTATCCTCCTCGATCAGCGTGACTCCCTGTTTTAGAACTTTATCAAAAATTGTTCCCTGATAGGAATAGTATACATCCCTTGAGAGGGGTACAGGTCCGGCAGCCATAAAGTCGAGGATTTTTATGCTGTTCGGTCTGATATCATCCTTCACCAGAACAATCGCGATGTCAAACAAAGACACTAATTGTATCTCACTCAGGATAGCGCGCAATAGCTCTTCACCATTGAGGCTGGAATTGATAGCCTGGACAATCTTCTGCATGGATCTGAGATGAGATCCATTTTGCTTTTTTTCCTTCATGAGACGTAGATTCTCGTAGGTGAACGACGCGTTACCCAAAAGGGGACCCAGAATCTCCACGTCTTCGCTGGTAAAAGGAGTTGCATTGCTTTTCCTGGAAATGGTAAGCACTCCAAGGACATCCCTGATAGTCTTAATTGGCATGCATACAAAGGAATTTGTTCCGTATTGCGGGCGGTTTTCTCTGCCAAAACGGCTGTCTGTCTCAATATCCTCAACGATGAGAGGCGACTTGTTGATAACCGCATACCTGGCAATGCTGTCAGCAAAATCTATCCTGTCACCCAACTTGATGTGTTCTCCAAGACCGATGGTAGCCTTTACAACAAACATCTTCCGATGTGGACGTTCCAGGATCAATACAGAACCAAGATCTGCATTTGCCAGTTTCAGGGCTCGCTCCAGCGTGACATACAGGATCTCCTCGGGATCAAAGGTCACATAACAGAGATCTGAAAGCTCTTTAATGACTGCTATCTCCGATATCTTTCGCTGTAACTGTCCGAATGTCGATCCAAATTGATTCTCCAGGGTGCCGAAGGTCTGAATAATATTGTTGATCTCGTTCTGACTCTTCTGCGGTTGATTGACGAAACCCTCCGACGTAATCTTCTCCGAAATATCTCTGGATATCATTGCTATCCTGTCAAATATCCTGCGCAGCAGAATGAGACCAAGCAGTGAAAAAAACAGAAAGAAGATAAAAAAGAGAGGAACATATTTGTCCGTCAAAATGTCATACTTGACACCGAAGATAATAAATCCCCCTACAGGAAACAGGAAAAAGAGGGCGAAAATAATGTTCATCCAGTAATACAGCTTTTTGTCTCCTGAAAACGATTTATTCACATATTCCGCTAATTTCATCTCTTTATCCTATCAAGTAAAAAATGTTAAATAAATAGTAACCGTTCACTGTTGTCGGTTTACAGTTCACAGTTTTTTCCAATAAATTTATGCAACATGAGCAGGGCCCAACGATTGAAGCATTCTGGATATTGATTTCAATTCTCTGATTCTTCAACCGTGAACCGATAACTGTAAACCGTGAACAGTTATCATAAATATAACAAGTCCTTGCCCTACATGATACATTAAAACCCATGGCAATGCAACCATCAATACATCACCCGAATTGCCTCATATTAAATGTTACCCAAGGGGGTGAATAAAAAGGATCGTTGACTCATAATTCGATGTTACCGAACATCGACTTCCAAAAGGAGGGATAATTATGAGTCCGC
>JAFDAR010000154.1 GCA_019313735.1 Deltaproteobacteria bacterium
CCCATACCACGACCGCCACCACCGCTCATACCCATACCACCACCGGCGCCACCACCCATGCCAAAATGACTTGCCACATTGGGCTGGTTCGATGCAGTAAAAGCACCTGCTTTAAATTGTTCAATTACCTGACGGGTCGTTCCACTTACTCCTACAATAACCTGGATACCTGCAGCCCCAAAGACCTGGGATGCATTGGGCCCGCAATTGCCCGTTAGAACATACTGAACACCATGCTCCGACATCAACTGTGCTGACTGAATGCCGGCGCCACCTCCTGCTGCAACATTAGGATTTTGCAGGGCCTCAAATTCCATTGTCTCCGAATCTACAAACAAATAATAAGGAGCCCTTCCAAAACGAGCTTCAACCTGATCATCCAGCGATGGACCTGTTGCTGTTACTGCTATCTTCATTCTTAACCCCTTTTCTGAAAAAAGTATTACTTAGTTATCAAAGCTTTCGCGTAAGTTCCAAACACGAAGTAAGATAAGCATTCACTTCTCAAAGCGCAACCCTGACACAGAGAAAAGCGCTGGAGATAGGCAACAACTACATTGCAACCCAATTGCATACCAGCGCTTTAACTGTTTTTGTTACTTTTTGGTCTCTTTTTCTAACTCCTCCATACGCTTTTTAATGCCTTCCAGAGAATCTTCAAGGTACTCCGCCTGGCCTTTCAGCACGTCCAGTTCGTTTTCTTTTGAAAACCCCGCGGCATATGGAGTATAAGGTGCCGGGGAATATGGCATATCGTACGGCATATCCCCTCCGTAAACCGGATAACCATAGGCAGCACGCTGCCATCCCGGCAGACCCGTCGCATAAAACCAGTTACGCCGTCCTCTTCCACCGCCGCGGCCTTGTCCGAATCCTCTTCCAAAGCCGAATCCGGCATAACCCGGCGCAGGATAACCGGCGCAGTAACCGGCTCCTCTACCTGTCATTGGTCCCATCCCTGCGGGGCCTGTTCTATCTCCACCTGGCATGATATATACCTCCTTATTATTCAGCTTGTTTAGTCTGAAGGCTAAACAAGCCTGAGTAAATAATACTTAACGATTACGGCCTCGACCCGTTCCACGACCCTGGCCTTGACCCTGACTCATTCCACGACCCTTTCCTGATCGGCCAAATCCCAGACCCCTTCCCAACCTGCGAAAGAATCCAACATTCTCTTCAGGCACAGGCACTTCTTCTGTTCCTGTTCCTAGTCCTCCAGGTCCAAGGCCACGACCTGTTCTTGGTCCCTGTCCCTGCGGACCGGTTCTATCTCCTCTAGGCATTTAAATCACCTCCTTCCACATATATTGAATACGTTATATCTACATATACATCAAAAAACACAAACTCAGGCCCACTGCCCCTCAATCGTCGATCCACTTGTCTCCTGAAGTTTTCCTTCTTTCCATTCGGAAAGGGCCTGCTGAACCGTAACATCTCCCTTGATAATAAATATCCCTATAGAGGTGGCATTCAATGTCCTAAAAGCATTAGGCCCCACGTTTCCGGTCAGGACAGCCTCGGCCCCCAGGTTTGCCACATTCTGGGCAGCCTGAATCCCCGCACCCTGAGCCGCATTTACATTTTGCTCATTGGAATGAGCCTTGAAGGCGCCCGTCTCCGTATCCACCAGGATAAACCACTTTGCCCTGCCAAAACTCTTGTCTGCCTTACTTGAAAGGTCTTCTCCGTAAGATGTGATCGCGATCTTCATATATTTCATCCCTTCCTGTTATTATTCCAGCCGGGTCGGCCGTATCCGCGTCCCCTCCGCCCCATGCCTTGCCCGAAGCCCGATCCCCGCCGGCAACCGGGCAGCATAAAGCCCGGCTCAATCAGACCCCCTGAGAAATAGGCGCTGAGCACATCATCGACCCTTCCTCTGAGAAACGGGATAATTTCTATCCCCGATGCCATGATCATCCGTTCCATGGGCCTTGAAACCGCCCCACAGAGCAGCACCTGTATCTCAAACTTCCGCAGTCTTGCCACCTTTTCCGCCATGGTGGTTCCGGCGAGATCAATCACGGACCGGCCACGCACGGCCTCCGATTCACAATCAACAACCAGCAGGCAATCGGCGAAATCCAGGACCGTTGAAACACAATCATCCCATACAGGCATGGCAAGTTTCATCTTCTCAAGCTCCCCTTACGGTATAAACATACTACAAATACCGTGCCACGTGATCGGGTTTACTTATGAAAGAAAAAACACCATCATTACAAACAGTTGCGATGAGGGGATGCATGGGAGGGATTGATGAGAGTGCATAATCGCTACTATAGATATAGAATCAAGTCGCATTAATGCGACTTATGGATGTATGGGGAGTGGGTGATTCCTTCAAAATGACAGGGTATCGTTGACATGACAATAGGAAATTACCGTTTCAGAGGAAACTATACTGAAATTTCATGCAATCGCGCGCGGGCGAATATGGGATGCAGACAAGTTTATGCCTTCGGTATCTCCAGGCCCAGGGATTTTATTTTTCGAAAGAGGGTGCTTTTGTGAATGCCGAGTTCTTTCGCTGTCTGCAGACGGTTCCAGTTGTTTTTCCTCAACGCGTTTGTCAGGAAAACGGCCTCCATATCTTTGAGGTTTGTTATACCCATGCTTTCCGGACGATCAAGACCACCAGATTCGCAGACCGGTTCGGGAAGATGAGAAGGCACAATCATCTTTGACTTGCACAGTATAAAGGAGCGTTCGATAATATTTTCCAGCTCCCTTATGTTGCCGGGATAATCGTATGACATCAGACAGGCAAGGGCCTCGTCGGTGATTCCCTCGATAGCCTTGTTCTGGACGGAGCAGAAGGTCTTGATAAAATGGTCGACCAGAAGGGGAATGTCCTCCTTCCTCTCGCGCAGGGGCGGAAGCTCCAGCCTGATCACGTTGATCCGGTAGTAGAGGTCTTCTCTGAATTTCCCCTGTTTTACCATCTTGAAGAGGTTTCTGTTGGTGGCGGTTATTATACGAACATCCGCCTGTTCGCTCTTCACCGCGCCGAGTGGTTCATAGGTCTTCTCCTGCAGCACGCGCAGCAGTCTTACCTGCAAGGCCGGCGAGATGTCCCCTATCTCATCCAGAAATATCGTGCTCCCCTCGGCGAGCCTGAACCGTCCGGGCTTGTCCCTCCTCGCGTCTGTAAACGCCCCGGCTTTGTAGCCGAAGAGTTCTGATTCCAGCAGCGTATCAGGCATG
>JAFDAR010000155.1 GCA_019313735.1 Deltaproteobacteria bacterium
AGCTGATAGCTGATAGCCTTTTGTTGGGTTTCGCATCTCAACCCAACCTACAACTCTTTGTGATTTTTTAGCACTTCACTTGAACCCTTGAATCCTTGAACCCTCTGAGATCACACCTGATTAGTTGTAGATAACATGTAACTATTCAGATAGATAGGCTGATCCTATGTATTATATGTTATATACAATCGGTGAAACAGAAAGTCACACAAACAGACTATAATCCACTATCCGGCTCGCCGGATTGTTCCTCCATCAATTCCCGCAGTTTCTCCAGGCCCCGGTACGTCCTCATCTTTGCGGCGCTTAGAGAAATCCCTGATATCCCGGCAACCTCTCCAAATGAAAGCTCCTGATAGAATCTCAGTACAACCGCCTCTTTCAGGTTATCCGGAAGTCTGTGCAGACACATATTCAGATGACGCATCTTCTGTTCGCGAATCAGAGAGTGCTCGGGGTTCAAAGATTTATCTCGCGATGGAAGATCAGTATCCGCCGCAACACCACGCAAGGACACCCTTTTCCCCTTCTTCAAGTGATTCCGGACAAGATTCAACCCTATCGTATAGAGCCAGGTAAAGAACTTCTTTTTTTGATCGAAATGTCCGAGATTCTTAAACGCCTTTACAAATGTTTCCTGTGCGAGATCACTCGCGTCCTCATAAGATCCTGTCATACGGCAGGCAAGATTAAATATCGGCGCCTTGTACCTGTCCACCAGAAGAGCGTAGGAATCATGATCCCCATCAAGGACACGTTTTATGATATCAATCTCTTTTTTTTCTTCCATTTTCCGCACCGAAGAGGGTGAAAATTATAGCAATCTCGATTTGTATGGATTATCGGGGACATGACCCGATCCGACTTCATCAAACCGGGATTGCGTCCTCAGATGTACAAAAATTGTTCGCAAATAAGACACTGCAACTATCCTGCTAACATAAGAAAATTTGTTGCCGGGATTACAAAACAATTTCCGGGAAATGCTTCAACTTTTCCGGCATTGCGTACAACCTGGTAAAATGGAATGTTGAGCTTTTCTCCATAAAATCTTCCTGCTTTACTAATATCAGTATCGCTTTCCTTTGCCTCAAACAGGCAAACAGGTTGATTGTCTTTCACCAGAACAAAATCGACTTCTCTCTTTTCCCTGTCACGGAGATACCGGATTTCAAAATCTCCCAAGCCGGTTTCTGTCATTCTTGCCGCCATACGTATAAGGCTAACGGCCATAAGGTTTTCAAAAACAATTCCGGGTTCAGATAGCATTGACCAGTCGGAGAAATAGAGTTTCTTTTCCTTTTTTATTGCCCGCGCTATTTTTTTATGCCAGGGCCGCAGGGTAAAAACCAGATAAAGACCCTGTAATATGTCTATCCAGTTCTTTATGGTATCGTATTTTTTCCCCAAGCCTTCACTCAACGACGGAATACTAATCTGAGAACCAACTTTTGCAGGAAGGATTTCCACGAGCGTCTCAAGACCTTTAATGTCTGCAATCCGTGAAAGATCACGCACGTCTTCTTTTGTCAGCAGGTTTCTATAATTATTCTGCCACCTTCGATGAAACTTTTCGGTGCCCTTGAGAAATGGCTCCGGGAACCCCCCAAATTTCAAGAGGTTTTCAAGCGCTTCATTCGCTTCCTGCATTTTAGCTTCTCTCGCTCGTCCTGCTAAAAGGTTGCCGTCAGCAAAAATTCCGCCGTCATCAAGAATATGAGAAAAATCAGCCGTGACCTCTGGAAGTCCCAACGGAAAAAGCTGATAGGAAAAGTATCGTCCAACCAGTGAATCTCCGGACTTCTGAAAATAGCCAAGCCTGGCGGAACCTGTAACCAGAAGTTGCATTCTTTCGCAATTAATATCGTAAAAACCTTTGAGAATATTCCTCCATTCTGCATGCCTATGGATTTCATCAAACACTAGAGGAACAGGATTGTTTGTGAACTTCTGATCGATAATATTCCGAAAATAGAGCGGATTTTTTCTGTACTCTGCCATTAATGATGGATCATCCCAGTTGAAATATGTATCTTCCGAACCGACTGACCCGAGCCATTTCTGAGCGAAAGTAGTTTTTCCAACCTGCCTGGGACCGGTCAGAAAGATCATCTTTCCCGCTGTCATTTCAGGGTCAAATATATATTTACCAATTAATCGTCTCATGGCGCTTATTATCCATATTAGTGGAATATTGTCAAGACAATTTTCCCTCAGTATGGAATATTGTCTATAGAGGAGTGGAGTATCGGGGACATGACCCGATTTAGCCCCATCAAATCGGGAACGTGTCCCCAGATGTATGTAATATCAACGGTATTTTCAAAATCTGTTTGCAAATAACACATCTTGCTGTATATGTATCAAAAGATTTGCCATAGAGAATATTGTCTGAACCGAAAGTGAGGTATCTGTAATGCCGGACATCAGCATCATCATCCCAGCATATCGCGAGGAAAAAGTGATCCCCAATGTCGTCGGAGGAATACGCCGAGTAATGGACGCAACAGGCCGGAATTATGAAATAATAGTGATAGATGACGGGTCGGACGACAAGACAGCCGCGGAAGCAGAAAGTGCCGGCGCGCGCGTAATATCCCACCCATACAACATCGGCAACGGGGCCGCGGTGAAGACCGGCATCAGAAACGCGAAAGGCAGGATTCTGGTCACGCTTGACGGAGACGGCCAGCATTCGCCCGAAGACATACCCCGTCTGCTGGAAAAAATGGACGCCTATGACATGGCAGTCGGCGCGCGAACGGGTGATTCGGAGACTTCCTTCCATAGAACCATGGCAAACAGGCTCTACAACTGGTTCGCAACATATATGTGCAAACGCAGGATCGAAGACCTGACATCGGGATTCAGGGCGATAAAAACGAATGTTGCCAGTCGCTTTGTCTCCCTGCTGCCCAACACCTTTTCCTATCCAACAACTATTACCATGGCGGTGGTACGCTCCGGATACAGCCTTGTGTATGTACCGATAAAGACAACCCGCCGCGTGGGCAAAAGCAAGATAAGTCTGGTAAAAGACGGCTCCCGCTTTCTTTTGATCATTATCAAAATCGCCACGCTTTTTTCACCCATGAGAATCTTTCTGCCCGTCAGTGTGACAATGTTCCTTACGGGACTGGGCTATGGTCTCTTCAAGATATTCTTCATGGGAGGAAACTACGGCCCCACCTCCGCCATGCTGATGACAGTCTC
>JAFDAR010000156.1 GCA_019313735.1 Deltaproteobacteria bacterium
CAGAAGGCACGATGAAGGGGGGTGGAGGAATCCATCCCCCTTTCTTTTTTAGAGGAGGAAACTATGGGCTTCAGATGTGGCATTATAGGTCTTCCGAATGTCGGTAAATCCACCATCTTTAACGCCCTCACCGCTGCCGCTGCCGAGGTGGCGAATTACCCCTTCTGTACGATCAATCCCAATGTCGGAATCGTTCCTGTTCCTGATCCAAGGCTTGAGAATATAGCGAGAATCATAAAGCCTCCCAAGTTTACATTTACCACTATGGAGTTTGTTGATATTGCCGGTCTGGTGAAAGGGGCGAGCAGGGGAGAGGGCCTGGGAAACAGATTTCTCGGAAATATAAGGGATGTTGATGCGGTCGTACATATTGTACGTTGTTTCGACGACCCCAATGTGTCGCATGTCCACGGTGTTGTGGCTCCTGCCGATGACATTGAAGTTGTCAAGATGGAGCTGATTCTGGCGGACCTTGAGACCGTTGAAAAGAGAATAGAAAAGGGGGAAAAATCGGCAAAGAGGGGGGATAAGTTGCATCATGCCGAACAGGAGCTTTATCATATGATACAGGAATCCCTGGGGAAGAATATACCTGTAGGAAATATCGATCTTAATCCCGAAGAAGAAACAATTCTGAGAGAACTTAACCTTATTACGGCCAAGAAGGTTCTGTATGTTGCCAATGTCAGTGAATCTGAGCTGAAAGAGAGGGGGGCATATACAGATGCAGTAGAGAAGATAGCGAGTACAGATGGATCTGAGATGGTTGTTATCTGCGGTGATATGGAAGCGGAGATAGCGGATCTTCAAGAGGATGACAGACGGGAGTTTCTTGAAGACCTTGGTCTGAATGAGTCAGGACTCCAGAAGCTGATCAGAGCCGGTTACCGTTTGCTGGATCTAATCACCTTTTATACTGCGGCAGGCGCGGAGCTTCGTGCATGGACAATCCCATCGGGCACAAAGGCGTCTCAAGCTGCCGGAAAGATACACACTGATATGGAAAGAGGGTTTATAAGAGCGGAGGTTCTCAATTACGAAGATTTTGTGAGAGTAGAGAGCATATCCGCCGCAAAGGACAAGGGGCTTGTCCGGATAGAGGGGAGAGATCACGTTATCCTTGATGGGGATATAGTGTACTTCAGGTTTAATGTCTGATGGTGAAAGAGAGGGGACTGTTTTTATAGAGAACAGCATGGCGGGTGGTAAAAGGTTTTCAAGGACCCTCAACGGTTTTCAAGGACCCTCAACTACCTGATATATAAACAGAGAGACAGCGAGTCTCTCAGATTCACAAAAAAGAAGGGGGGGGCCGGTGAATGGAAAGGAGGGAACAATAAAACCACTCACCGGCAAATACTCTAATCTTCAGGAAAATCAGAGAGGAAAAATTTTTCACTCAAGCCAGCATCTTCAGGTTTTTTGCCTGCAAAATCATCAGCTCCGTTCTTGTCCGGCAACGTTGTGATGATCGATTCCTTATGCTGGTCTTTCTCAGGCTCCAGAGGGGCCGCACGTCTGTCCTTAGTAACCTGTGCTGATTCATTTTTGTTCGTTTTGTAATGCATGAGGTTCTAATTACCCATTCAAGACAGCCTGAGACCTTTGCGTAGATCCCTCTCTGAGGGGCTATCCCTCAGACTCCCCGTGGAATATTAATCGAATACTTCAGTTTAAAGAACTTACCGGGATGTAATTGCAAAAAGAGTGCCAGAATAATATCCGGGAGATAAAAATCGAACGCTTAAATTAGTTAGAGAATTAAGCAGGTTATGGAATTGGTTTGAGGGGACAGGACGTTGTGTAATATTGATTATGGGGATTATATGACAATTTGTAATGATAATCCAGGTGAAGCGTGCCATTTTCGCACAATATCTTGTCCGCGGGGCTACTGGAAGAGATAAAAACAGATGAAACGTGCAAATACAGAACATGTCGTTCGCATACCGCACTTTTATTGGAGAAAGTTTTTATCCTCAATCCCGACGAGTCGGGATTCCGTTGTGCCAAAAGTCCAATGGGCGATCTCTGTCTTTTACTGACACCTGATCCCTGACCTCTGATAACTTTGTGGCTTTGCCGCGTTAGATGGCATCATCTGAAAGATTGTTGTTCTTCAGTTTTCTGAGTTCACGTATGAGGGTATAACGTGAAATGCCGAGCTGTCTTGCGGCGGCTGCCTTATTGCCGCGGTTGGCCTCGAGCGCCTTTCCAAGGATCTTCTGTTTGATCCTGTTTGTCAGTTCATCTATCGTACTTCTGTAGTCTGCCGGATAAAGGGAATCCGGGTAAGAGAGTTTGACGGTATGCATTGCCTGTGTATGAGGTGCTGCAACTCTGATCTCCGCGGGAATGTTATCAGACGCAATAAGGGTGCCTACACTCTGAAGAATCATGATCCTTTCGATGATGTTTTTCAGCTCACGTACATTTCCGGGCCAGCGATATCTTTTCAGGATTTTTTCAGCGTCGGTTGTGAAGCCCTTCACGTTCTTGTTAAGTTTTGTATTGAACTCTCCAATGTAGTGATATGCGAGTGACATGATATCTTCGATTCTATCTCTGAGGGGCGGTATGATAATCGGAACAACGCTTATCCTGTAGAAAAGATCTTCGCGGAATGTGCCTTCACTTACCATACGGCTCAGGTCTTTGTTTGTGGAAAATATAAATCGGACATCGAAGGGGATATTTTCTGTGCCTCCAAGCCGGCGAATGTGGTTGTCTTCTAACAGCCTGAGAAATTTTGCCTGTATCGAGGGATTCATTTCACCAATTTCATCCAGGAGAAACGTTCCCCCATTTGCGTATTCAATGAGTCCGATCTTTCTCTTTCTGGCATCGGTGAAAGCCCCGGCCTCGTATCCGAAAAGTTCACTTTCCAGCAGAGTTCCCGGTATCGCCGCGCAATTTACCTCCACAAAGTGTTTTGATTTTCTGGTGCTCTGTCTGTGAATCGCCCTGGCTATCAATTCTTTTCCGGTACCGCTCTCTCCCTGTATAAGCACGCTGGTATCGTGCCGGGCGACATCCTTTATCATCTGAAATATATCCAGCATCTTGCTGGAATTCCCTATGATATCATGGAAACCCAGTAACTTGTTTTCTTTTTCCTTAAGCGCTTCAACTTCTGTTTTCAGGGATTTTGCTTCCAGGGAAAGTTGAGAATGCATGATCGCGCTATCATATGAAACAGCCGTGTTTCTTGGCAAGATAGAGTACGCCTTTAAATTTATCTTTTACCCTCAATGGAATAGCTATTTCCGAAGGATAGCCATTGAATATGGGTGTTGTGCCCGGGTCATGGAATTGAGATTGAACTATGATGGTTTCAGTATCCAAGGCCTTTTTGATGATGCTTTGCCCTACCTTGGGATGGTATACGTTTTCTTCATCCAGAAATACCTCTTCCCCGTTGCTTATCAGGTAGCTGCCCTTTTCCGTATCCATGAAGTAGAGCAGTGCCCTGTCCGCGCCTCCTATTCTGAGGGCGTTGTTTATCACGGTTTTGTGTATCTTATCCAGGGCGTAGCTTGAATTCAGATGGGATACCGCTTCCTGTAATGTCAATAGCCTCTTTATTTTCTGTCTGTTATCTTCAAACAGCCTCAAGTTGTGTATCACTACGCTTATGTGATTTGCGAAGGTCAGAAGTGTGCTTATCACTTCCGGTGGAAATGTGGTCTTCTTTTCGTACCACATGGCTATTATGCCGATGACATCGTTCTTTATCTTGAGTGGGCCGCAAAAGGCAGAGTAAAATCCGGTTCCCCCTTCGTAGAAGCTTGTTATCTTGCGGTCTGTCGGTGTAATGCGGGGATCTGTTTCTGAGTCCTCAAGGACGATATGGGTGCCGGTCCTAACCACTTTTGTTACGAGACAGTCGTGCCTTTTCATGTTCAGATTCCCGGAGAACGCTCTCTGCGTTTCCTCGGGATTGTAATTTTTGACTACCTTTGTGACCAGATTTTCGTTTTCTTTATCCAACAGACATATTACGCCTCTGTGAAATCCCATCGTATCCACCGCTTCATCTAAAATCTTCTGAAGGATATCATCATCACTGAAAGGGGTTGTGATCAGGGCGCTTATGCGGTAAAAGCACCCGAGGATGCGTTCTGTGGAGTAAAAAAAATCAGGACTCATAAGACTGCCTCGGGGTATTTATGCCTTATCATATTTCAGGAACTGCATTGAAAAAGTTCCCCTTCCCTGGGTGACAGAGCGCAGGTCTGTTGAGTATCCGAACATCTGTTTCAAGGGAACGCGGGCTTTTATTTCGCTGACGGGATCTTTGTGGTTTATGCTTTCTACTTCTCCCTTTCTCAAGTTGATGTTTCCGATAACTTCGCCCATGAATTCACCCGGTGTTATTATATCCACTGTGACTATGGGTTCCAGCAAAATGGGCTTTGCGCGCGAGCACCCGTTTGAAAAGGCTGTCGAAGCGGCTATTTCATAGCCTAAGTTTGTTGAATCTGCTTCTCTGAAAGACCCCCCGGTGATTCTTACAATGACATCAACAACCGGGTAGCCTGCCACAACACCGCTGAGAGCGGCATCCCGAATACCTTTTTCTATAGTGGTGTGGAACTCTTCCGGTATCACTTCATCTTTGATCTCGTCAATTAATTTCAGTCCCCCTCCCCGTTTGTTAGGTTCCAGATGCAGGGCAACATGACCGAAGTGTTTCCTGTCTCCAAGCTTCCTGTCGAATATCTCTTCGACATCTGTTTCTTCTTCTATGGTTTCTCTGTAGACAACCTTGGGTTTGCCTATGTTTACATTGGTGTGAAACTCTCTTATGAGTCTGTCGATGATTATCTCAAGATGGAGTTCACCCATTCCGGAGATGATAGTCTGTGCCGTTTCGTCATCATATTTGATCTTGAGGGTGGGATCTTCACTTGCCAGTTTTGCAAGGGCGGATGACAGCTTTTCCTGATCTCCCGGTGTTTTGGCCTCAATTGCCTGGCTTATTACCGGTTCGTAGAACTCTATCGGTTCCAGGATAATCGGATCGGATTCATCGCATATGGTATCCCCGGTAGAGGTATCTTTCAGACCTATAACCGCTACTATGTCTCCGGCTATGGCTTCAGCAATACGCTCTCTCTTATTGGAGTGCATTTTCAGGAGTCTGGAGACCTTTTCTTTCTTCCCCTTGCTTGCATTATATATATCTTCCCCGGCCTTTATCCTGCCGGAATAGATTCTCATATAGGTGATTTTTCTTCCCTCATCCAGCATGACCTTGAATGCGAGTGCCGCGAGAGGGCCCTTTACATTGCTGCCGCGTTTTTCAATAGTTTTAGTTTCAGGATTGACGCCTTCAACGGGTGGCATGTCTTCAGGAGATGGCAGGAAATTGGCAATGGAATCAAGGAGCAGTTGAATCCCCTTATTCCGCAGGGCCGTGCCGCACATTACAGGCACTATTTTCAGTAGAAGTGTAGCATTCCTGATCGATTCAATAATCTCTTTTTCAGCAATCTCAATCCCCTCCAGATATTTTTCAGCGATAACGTCGTCGATCTCCGCGAGTGTTTCGACAAGTCTCTCGCGGTATTTTTCTGTTTCGGGCAGCATATCGGAAGGAATGTCAGAAATATCATACAGCAGTCCCAGGCTGTCCTCATCCCAGATAATCAGTTTTTGCCCGATAAGATCAATCACTCCATGAAATGTTTCATTCTTAATATAGGGTATCTGAATCGGAAGAGGTATGGAATTGAATCTTTCCCCCATCATCTTTATCGTGCCGTAATAATCCGCACCCACCCTGTCCATCTTGTTGATGAATGCTATCTTGGGAACGCCATATTTGTCCGCCTGGTGCCAGACTGTCTCCGATTGTGGTTCCACTCCTCCGACGGCGCAAAATACTGCCAGCACCCCGTCCAGAACCCTGAGAGATCGTTCAACCTCTATGGTGAAGTCCACATGTCCCGGGGTGTCAATTATGTGTATCTCATTGTCTTTCCAGTGGCAGGTAGTGACCGCGGATGTAATGGTTATTCCCCTTTCCTGCTCCTGTGCCATCCAGTCCATAACCGCCTCACCGTCATGCACCTCGCCCAGCTTGTAGGTCTTGCCGGTGTAGTAGAGAATCCTCTCCGTTACGGTTGTCTTTCCCGCGTCGATATGGGCAACTATCCCTATATTTCTTATTTTTGAAAGTCTTGAGGCAGCCATAGTTTTACCCCCTTTACGGACGGCACATTAATGATAATGGTATTGGTCAGTGAGTATATGGTCATCATCTCGCTGGCGCTTCCTCCGGGATGAAGGTCAATCAGATTTTTACCGAAGTCTATATAGGCTGTTCCATTCTTTATGCTGACTCCCCTGAGGTCAGTTTCCTTCGGGAATGTCTCTACCAGATCGGTGTTGGGTCCGCCAATCAGTGCGACTACCAGTTCTCTGACATTATCGCCGGGGGATTTTCTCTTTGTGATGTACCTGTCTTCCGAAATAAGGAATCGTTCGTTGAGATCGGAAAAATACAGCTTTACCAATTGTTTTTCTTCCCTTGCCATAGAGGGTCTCTTGCCGTCAGCGGGGGGATATATATAATCAAACAGCGAGAGAAAGAAGAAGACAAGAAATCCCACGCCAATCAGGGTAATTAATGAGAGATAAAATATCCTGATGTTCCTCTTTGTCTGTTTTGCCTTTATCTGTTTGGATTTTGTCTTTTTCTTGGATCCCATAATGAGTCTATTCCTCTGTTGAAAAGTGCGCCAAATCTAAGGTAAAAGTTGTACTCTGTCAAGGCAAGAAAATCAGGAACCGACAACTGCGCCGAATTATTGATATCTTGTCCGAATTGGGATAATACGGAAACAACAACTTCAACGGTTCACGCGACATACTTCGAATTGGAATTTTGTCCTGGCGCGGGTTTGGGGTCTGTCATGAAATAAGTATCACATTTATGCATCTCATCTTCAGGCCATCTTCAGCCGATTCTCAATCGCAAAATCCTCAAAAGAGCCCTGCTATTCCTGCGGTTTTGCTCACTCGTATCGACTAAACCTGACCTAAATCTGAGCGCCTAATTGCAACACTTATTTCATGACAGACCCTTACGGTGAAATATAGTCCAGCTTTTCCTTTGCTTTTAATCCGAACACTGACTCCGGGTTAGCCTCAATGACGGATCTCAATTCTTCAACTGCCTTTTTCCTGTTTCCCGCTTCGAGATAACTTATTCCCAGCCAGTATCGCAATTCGATCATTCCGGGTGCTATATCAATGGCTTTTTTCAGGTGGAATACTGCCTTGTCTATGTTACGCTCGGCGAGATATGCAACCCCCATGTTTTTCTGGATAAGCAGAAGAGTTATTGTGTCAGGTTCTCTCTTGAGGGCTGATTCGTATTTTATCAGCGCGGTCCTGTAATCTCCTTTTTTGTAGTATGTCCAGCCGATATTGTTCAGTGCTTTGGCCGGGGTTTCATAGAACACATTGGAAAGTGCCCTGTCGAATGCCTCTATTGCCTTGTCATAAAGTCCCTCTTCCAGGTATATGGTTCCCATATAGTTGCTTGCTTCCGAATAATCAGGTTTTATGGACAGGGCTTTTTTGAATTCCCTCTTTGCCTCTTCCTTCATGCCGATCCTGTGATACGAAAGGCCGGTATAGTAGCGTATTTCCGGATCATCCGGCGAAAGGCACTGTGCCGCAAGAAATTCTCTCAGGGCCGGGGAAAAATTTCCCGATTTAAGATAGGCAGTACCCATATTGACATGAAGGGATGCCCTCTCTCTGTCTTGACGGCTTGTGGCGCAGCCTGATAGAAATATCATGCAGATTATCACTGACAGCAGAATCGAATATTTAAATATTTTGTTTTTCATAAGACAGCCCCTGCCGGTTATTGTTTGCATTTACCCACCAGTCACCTTTATCCTTGAACCACCACTCGGACGAATCTGTTTCGGTTATAGCCACCGCCAGTTTTTTCGCGCTGTCTGTGTAGAGTCTTTTTAGCGCAAAGCCTATCCATTCTTTGCTGTACTTATTTCCAAGATCGCCATATTCTTTCAGTTGAAGGATCAGCGCCAGCTGATCGGCGTCGTGCGCCATAAGAGATTCTCTGGTCCCTCTTTCGTTGAATTCATCTATGGCGCATCTTATTTCCTCTCCAAAGAAGAGGGTCTTCGCAAGCTCGTCAACCGCTTTCTTTTCATCCACGGCTACATATTTTTTGTTGACGTAGTTCATATCACCGGTTCTTGCCTCCGGAAGATCGTGAACCAGACACAATTTAAGAACCCTTGATTCATCCACTTCAGGTTCCAGCTTGCACAGGGCATAGCCGATGAAGATCGTCCGCAACACATGTTCCGCTACCGATTCGCGGCCGGACCCCAGGAATTGAAACCCCGATCTCGGTGTTTTCTGCAGCATTCCCGCCTCGAATAGAAAATTTGCTATATTCTTCATGTTAATCCTTCTTGAGTGTCTTGATTCTGTTTTCCATCATATCGTACAC
>JAFDAR010000157.1 GCA_019313735.1 Deltaproteobacteria bacterium
CTGTCTGCTGATTTGACTGAAATTAATGGGCAAAAACTATGCCCAACCTGTCTTCATGATAAATATGTAGAGTGTGCTGAGTGCGGAGAACTTATTTTGCGTGGAGAGGCAATACATGTTAATGGACAATATTACTGTGAAGATTGTTTTCATGAGAGCTACTTTGTATGCCCAATATGTGGAGGAACTTATCTTAACGAAGATAGGCGTGAAGACCCCAACGGGGAGTCGGTATGCGAAGCCTGTTTCAATGACAATTATGTTGAATGCTCTAACTGTGGTGAAATTGTTAGGATTGATGATTCAAGAGAGGCGTTTGGAAACGTTTATTGCGATGATTGTTTCCGTGAAGAGTTTTCTACTTGCGATGAATGTGGGGCTTTAATGCACAACGATGATTCTTTTTATGATGAAGGCACAGACAGATACCTTTGCGAAACTTGTTGGAATAATCGTGGCGATGACGAAGATGAGTCAATAATACACCAATGGGACTTCCGACCTTACTTTAACTTTTACAAATTAGAATATGAACATAGTATATTTATGGGGTTTGAATTGGAAATAGAAAATCCACATACGGATAGTATATTGTCAAGTGCGGAGGATTTGTTAGATTTTATGAGGAAAGAGAAAACAGAAAAATTCTTTTATCTTAAACAAGACAGTTCTCTGGACTACGGATTTGAAATTGTATCTCACCCCTCTACTCTAATGAAAATGAAGGATATGAAACTCTATAACTTATTAAAATATTTAAGGAGACAGGGGTTTACTTCATACGATAATGGGCGTTGCGGTTTACATATTCATACATCATGGACAAAGAACGACATACATAAAAATCAAATCAAATTTGATAAAGAAGATAAAATAAAGTTGGCATATTTTTTCCTCCATAATAAAGAAGAAATAGGAAAGCTATATGCGAGAAAACATAACGGGTATGCGTCGGAGTGGGCACCACATCAAGTGCTACAATACGAAATAGACGAGAGTTATCCTGGAAGACATTTTATATTAAACTACGGACTGAATGATGATGTGGAATTTAGAGGGGCAAAAGGAACTCTATACTATCCCAGATTTATAGCGACCCTGCAATTTACTGAGTGCGTGGTGCTATATGTATTGGCAAATGGAAGAACACACTTCTTCCGTCCCTGTTGGAACGACTTTATGGAGTTTGCAAGGCGTATGAGATATGATGACTTTTATACTTTTATGAAAAACAAAAATAAAAAACAAGATAAGGAGAGTGACACATGTGCTTAATAACAATAAAGCCAAGAGGAATAGAATTACCGACAAGAGAATCTTTATTCTCATCTTTCACGAACAACCCACACGGGAGTGGATTTGTTGTATCAAAGAATGGCAGACAACACCTGCATAAAGGTTTCTTTAAGTTTGATGAATACTATGACGCCATATTAGATGAGGTTAATATAGAGGATAACTGTATAATGCACAGTAGGATAGCAACATCTGGATTGGTTGATGAAGAAAACTGCCACCCCTTTTTACTGACAAAGAATCCTTCCCGAATGAAATTAGTAACAGTTGACACAGATACCCCGTGTATGGCTCATAATGGAATACTATTTGGGTATGGGAACAAGAAAATTTCGGATACCTACGAGTTCATAATGGAAATAATGTCTGATAACGTGATAAAGGACAACCTTAAAAACCACGCCATACAAAGTTTGTTGGAGGAGGCAGTTAGCACAAGCAGACTGGCTATTATGATAAGGGGGGAGATTATTCTGATAGGACATTTCTTTAATAAAAAAGGAATATTATATTCTAATATGTCATACAAAGAAACCTCTTACTATAGCTATAAAAGTTCGTCATATGGAATTTACGGACACAAGAAGTATAGCAAGTATGATGCCAAACACCAATTTTATCCAGATGGAACAGAGGGTGAATCTGAATTTAGTTACGATGATGAGGAAGAAGAAACCCCGTTGTGGGATAATGACTTAAAGCGTTATGTAGGAAAGTGTGAAATGTGTGGAACAATGAGTGATGAGTTATCCCTCACAGATGCAGGTTGGTTGTGTCCTTTATGCTATGATTATCTACTTGGAGATGACTTGCAAAGCAGAGTTGAAAAGGAAAAGGATAAAGTGAAATGAAAAAATTATCCTATGAGGAATATGCGAGAAAGAAAAAGAAGAAAAAGAAACAAGCACGGAGGCGTAGGTTAAGGCAAGGGAGTATAAGAGTAAAAACGGGAGGAAGAGATGATAATAATTGTAGGAACAAGGGGCGATGATGATTGTTATACTTGGCGAGTTCTTACGCCATCTGAAATCGCAATAGAGTCTATGTTAACAGAGTATGACTGGGCATGGACAATGGAAGGCGGGATACAAGATGAAAGAGATAACGGATAAAGAGTTAAAGGAAGTATTAAGGAAACATTCCAAGTGGTTGGAGTGTATATCAGAAGAACCTTCCGTGTGGTTAAAACCCAGTAAGGAGATAGAAAAATGTGGTGAAGAGGGAGAAAGAGCAAACTTATCAGGCGTTAATCTCAAGGGAAAAAATCTTAGAAAGGTTAATCTCTCACGGGCAATTCTTTACGGTGCTAATTTTGAGGGAGCCGACTTATCAAGAGCCGACTTATCGGGTGCCACTATTATGGGAGTTTCTCTCGTAGGTGCAGACCTATTTAAAGTAAATCTTAGGGGGGCAGATTTGTCGTTTTCTAACTTATCGGAAACAGATTTGACGAGGGCTGACCTATCAAGCACTAATCTATCGGGGACAGACCTATCGGAGGCTAACCTATCGGGTGCCTATCTTTACAGGGCTAATCTTTATAAGGCAGACCTATCAAGAGCCAATCTTTTTGGTGCATATATAGTATGTGCCGACTTCCTCGGAGTGGATATCAATAGTATCAAAAATTTTCCTAATAGAAATAAACAAAGGGGGGATACATAGATGAAATTTTATAAAGTTCATTGGGTAGCAACAAGATGTGATACGGGTGAGAGCATGGTATATGCTGACTCCTTGGAAGACGCAAAGAAAAGAGCAGAAGAGGGAAAGGATATAGGGTTTAGACCAAGCATGACCCCAGCGTGGAGAATAACAGATATCTTCCAGATAAATTTATATGGAGATGAGGAGATAACATGAGTAAGGTTAGCCCAAGGATTCCGAACAC
>JAFDAR010000158.1 GCA_019313735.1 Deltaproteobacteria bacterium
TTCAACAGTCGGTACTGTAACCGAAATATATGATTATCTGCGTCTGCTCTTCGCCCGCGTTGGAATACCCCACTGCTATAACTGCGGGAAGCGGATCGATGCCCAGACCGTCGAGATGATGGCGAAGAGGGTACAGTCCCTTTCTGAAGGCACAAAAATCAACATCATGTCGCCCGTCGTCAGAGGCAAGAAGGGCGAATTCCAGAAAGAACTGAAGAGACTGCGGAAAGATGGCTTTGCCCGTGTGCGGGTTGACGGATCGATAAGAGATCTCGGCGAGGATATCACGCCGGACAAGAACAGACGTCATGATATAGACGTGGTGATCGACAGACTGATTATCAGGACCGGCATCGGAAAGCGATTGAGAGATTCGCTGGAGATCGCCATTGGTCTTTCGGGAGGACTTGTCGGCATCCAGGTTGTGGATGGAGAAGAGCTGCTTTTCAGTGAAAATTACGCCTGTCCCGAATGCGGCATCAGTATGCCGGAGCTTGCGCCGCGGTTGACGAAAATCTCATCGTGCCCGATCCCGGACTTTCCATAAGAGAGGGTGCGATCGCCCCGTGGGAGCGGAAGGATTCCATCTATTTTCACCAGATGCTGGAGGCCCTCTCCAGCCACTATGGATTTGATATAAACACACCCTTCAACAAACTGCCTGAACGGGTAAGATATGTCTTGCTGCACGGTTCGGGGGATGAAAAGATAGGATTTTATTTCGACAGGAGAGGAAGAAGATACTTTTACGAGAAGCATTTCAGGGGCGTACTCGATAAACTGGAGCAGCACTACAGAGAGGACAAATCCGGCGATTCCAGGATGGAACTTTCGAGATACATGAATATAAGAGATTGTCCGGTCTGCGGAGGCGCCAGGCTTAAAAAGGAGAGCCTGTTCGTAACAGTTGGTGGAAAAAATATCGATGAGATATCCCGGATGTCGATTCAGAAATGCCTGCACTTTTTCGATAACCTGTCCTTATCTCATAATGAAGCTCTTATTTCTGAAAGGATACAAAAGGAGATAATGGAACGGCTGCACTTCCTCATCGACGTGGGTATGGATTATCTGAGCCTTTCGCGTTCTTCAGGAACCCTCTCGGGGGGAGAGGCGCAGCGTATCCGGCTCGCCACGCAGATAGGTTCCGGACTGGTCGGAGTTCTCTACGTCCTGGATGAACCCACTATAGGCCTTCACCCGAGAGACAGCATGCGGCTTGTTACTACGCTGAAACGCCTGCGCGATATGGGGAATACCGTGCTCGTAGTTGAACATGACGCACAGATAATGAACTGCTCGGATGACATTATAGATGTCGGGCCGGGCGCTGGCTTGAACGGGGGCGAGATTGTCTTTCACGGCACTCCCGAAGAAATCCGCAGATCAGATGTCTCACTCACAGGAAAATACCTTTCTGGCAGATTGGCGATTCCCGTTCCGGAAACTCGGAGGCCTCTTTCCGGCCGGTTCATAATCATTGAGGGAGCGTCGGAAAACAACCTCAAAGATATTGACATCAGGGTCCCGACCGGTGTTTTCACCTGCGTGACCGGTGTGTCCGGGTCGGGAAAGAGCACCATGGTGATCGAAACCCTGTACAAGGCGCTTCGCCGCAGACTGAACAGGTACAGGGGCAAATCGGGTAAGATAAACCAGATAAGGGATTTCGGCGGCATAGAGAGGGTTATCTCTATGGATCAGCAGCCGATAGGGCGCACACCAAGGTCGAATCCCGCCACCTACACAGGTGTTCTTACACATATTCGCGACCTCTTCAGTCAGCTTCCCGAGTCGAGAATGAGGGGTTATAAGCCCGGACGTTTCAGCTTCAATGTCAAGGGGGGAAGATGCGAGGCATGCCAGGGAGAAGGGGTGAAAAAAATAGAGATGCATTTCCTCCCCGATGTGTACATAACCTGCGATGCCTGTCACGGGAAGAGGTTCAGCAGGGACACCCTTGAAATACTTTACAAGGGGAAGAACATAGCGGATGTCCTTGACATGACGGTCAACCAGGGTCTTGCCTTCCTTGATAACATCTCCCCGATAAGATCAAGACTGCAGCTCCTCTCCGATGTGGGGCTGGGATATATAAAGCTTGGCCAGCCCGCCACGACCCTTTCAGGCGGCGAGGCGCAGAGGATAAAGCTGGCAAGGGAACTGGGCAGACGCATGACGACAGGCACTCTCTATATCCTGGATGAGCCAACGATAGGTCTCCACTTCGCGGATATAGAGAAGCTTCTTCAAGTCCTCGCGCGACTGGTGGATATGGGAAACACCGTCGTGGTCATAGAGCACAATCTCGACGTGATCAAGTCCGCGGACTACATCATTGACCTGGGCCCGGAAGGGGGAGATGGGGGAGGAGAAATCGTTGCTGCCGGAACCCCTGAAGAGATAGCGGAAAATGAAGAATCGCTCACCGGCAGGTTCCTGCGCGAGATAATGTGACAGATGCCTGGCACCCGGGCATGCCGCTGCACAAACAGTTCTTTGGTCTGTCTGTGCGCGTACATGCACGAAAAAAGCAAAGATCACGGTAAACAGACATTTCCGGATGAAGACCATCCATGACCTCATTATGAATATAGAAATACTGGGTACAGAATCGCTTGGCGTAAGAGGAATGTGCTGTCTGGTAAGTGTGGATGACCGCAGGATATTAATCGATCCTGGCATAGCCCTGGGTTATATCAGGCATGGATTGCTGCCTCATCCATTCCAGGTAGCGGTGGACGAAGTGATACAAGGCAGGATCGTTGACGCGTGGTCCAGTGCCACAGATATAGTGATCAGTCATTTTCACGGTGATCATTTTCCCCTTATAAAGGCCAATCCCTATCAATTAAACATAGAAAAGATAGCTTCTCTGAATCAGAACGCCAGGGTATGGGCCAAGGCTCAAAATCTTTCCCCCACTGAGCAGAAGAGAAAGGCCGCGCTTTCTGCCTTTCTGAATATGATCCCGGCGGAAGAAAAAAGGGAGGGAATATTGAGCTTTTCCGGAAATCTTCATCATGGAGATGCCGGGGGAGCCGAGATGGTTGTAATGACCAGGATTGAAGGCGATTTTGTATTTGTCCATGCCTCTGATATCCAGCTGCTTGGTGATGAAGCGATTTCACAGATATTGTCATGGCGGCCCGATGTTGTGTTTGCCAGCGGCCCCCCTCTTTATCTTGAGAGGCTTTCCAATAAACAGGTAGCGACGGCGTGGGGAAATGCCATACGTCTCTCACAGGGGGTCGAGACCCTTATCCTTGACCATCACCTGATGCGAAGTGAAAGCGGCGCCGAATGGCTGGAAAAACTGTCACTGGAAACCGGGAATAGAGTGATATGCGGAGCCGACTTTATGGAAAAACCAAGGATGCTGCTTGAGGCCAGACGCGGGTCTCTGTATGAAAAGATGCCCGTTCCCGGGGGGTGGCACGATGCATATTCCAGAGGCAAGATCGGCACCGACGGTTATAGAATCCTGCCGCCGGGAACATTATCACAG
>JAFDAR010000159.1 GCA_019313735.1 Deltaproteobacteria bacterium
TTCTGCAAGGGCAAACTGGCCACCTATAAGCTTCCGACGGAGATAGAGTTCCGCAAGGAACTTCCAAAAAGCAATATCGGCAAAATCCTCCGCAAGGATCTGAGGAAGGATGAGCTTGCAAAGAGGAAGAAATAAACTTGCACCAGTGGGGACAGGTTTAAACCTGTCCCCACCGCTGTTTTTTATCCACGGTTCTGCGGGAGATCACACGGTCTGGGAAGACCAGTGCGCCGGTATGGAAGACGAATTCAATGTAGTCGCCGTGGAGCTCCCGGGACATGGGCGGTCCGGCGGGAGGGGCGAGCGGGAAGTAGCCCTTTACGCGAAGTGGGTTAAGAAGACGGTGGAGGCCCTCGGTCTTCGGAGGCCTGTCCTGATAGGACATTCCCTGGGGGCCGCCATAGCCCTCGAGTTAGCCATAAGGTATGGCGATATGCTGTCCGGCATAGTGACGGTGGGGGGTGGGGCGAAGATGCCGGTAAACCCTCTGGTGCTGGATGGCATGAGGGGCGACCCTTCGATGATAATCAATTCCATTCCCGAATTTGCCCTGTCGAAGAAGAACCGCGAACGGTTGGGAGGGCTTCTGATCGACAATCTAAGGCGGGCGGACAAGGATGTCGCTTATGGTGACTTTCTCGCGTGTGACAGGTTCAATGTTTCGGAAGAACTGGAACAAATTCGTATCCCTGCCCTCCTGATCTGCGGAGAGGATGACCGCATGATGCCCCCAAAATTTTCCATCTATCTAAAGGAAAAAATTCCGGGCGCAAAACTTGTGCTGATAAAGGACGCGGGGCACTTTGTCATGATGGAGGATGTGAAGGCATTTAACGTGGCGTTGCGGGAATTTGTGAATTCGCTGGAGTGATGATGACCAGGATATTGATTGTTTATCATTCTCAGACCGGAAACACCGAAAAGATGGCCGGGGCGGTTGCAGAAGGGGTGGTGAGCATAGAGAACACGGAGGTGGTCCTGAAAAAGGCGGCCGACGCGTCTTTGGAGGATCTTCTCAGTTGTGACGGACTCGTGATCGGAACTCCGGAAAACTTCGGCTACATGTCCGGCGCCGTCAAGGACTTTTTTGACCGGATCTTTTATCCCGCGGAAGGGAAGGTTTTCAGAAAGCCCTATGTTGTTTTTATCAGCGCGGGAAATGATGGAACAGGGGCCCTGAGCAGTATAGAGCGGATCGCCCTCGGGTGCCAATTCAAGAAGGTTTATGATCCCGTGATTGCGAGGAATTCAAAGGGGGGAGTAACGGACGAGATCCTCGCGCGGTGCCGGGAGTTGGGTCAGACGATTGCCGGTGGATGCGAGGCGGGGATCTACTGAATAGGGTTCAAGGATTCAAGGGTCCAAGGATTCAAGGATAGATTCCCTCTTTGTAGTTTTTTTAGCTTTTCACTTGAACCCTTGACTCCTCGACCCCTTGGATCCTTCTGGCATTAATTCTGACCCCATTTTCTGCTAAATTACCCTGATGAGCGGTTCCAGGTAGTCGTCCGGCCTTTCATATCCGAGGAGCAGAAAGATTGTTGAGGCGATGTTGGCGAGCCCCGGGTCCGGGATTCGGGAAAGTTCATAGCGGCCGGTATCGGGGCCATGGATAATGAAAGGCACAGGATTCAGTGTGTGGCTTGTCTGTGGTTTATATTCTCCTCCCGCTCCCATGACGGGCCTGCCTGTCTTTTCGTCCACGGCTGTCATCTGCTCGCAGTTTCCATGATCGGCGGTTATTATTACCGTGCCGCCGAGCCTGTCTGCCGCTTCAATCAGCCTGCCAACCGCCCTGTCCACGGCCTCCACGGCCTTCACTGCCGCCGGGAGTGACCCCGTGTGCCCCACCATATCCCCGTTTGGAAAATTCAGACGGAGGAATCTGTATCTGCCGGATTGCATGGCCGAGATGGTTTGAGATGCTATCGCGTCGGCCTTCATCTCCGGCGCCTGGTCGAAGGGCACGCGGTCGGATTCAATCTCCACCCATTTCTCGATCTTCTCGTTAAACATGGCGGAGTTGTTGCCGTTCCAGAAATAGGTTACATGGCCGAATTTCTGAGTCTCGCTTATGGCATATTGCGAAACGCCGTTCTCTGCCAGGTACTCCGACAGTGTGCGATCGATGGCGGGCGGTTCAACAAGATATTCCGGGGGCATTTTTGTATCCCCGTCATACTCGACCATTCCGGCGTATATGACGTCGGGGCGGTGGTCGCGTTTGAATCCCTTGAAGTCGTCTTCAACGAACGCGCGGCTGATCTCAATCGCCCGGTCACCACGGAAGTTGAACAAAACAACGCCATCTCCGTCCCTGATTTGAGTGAGGGGGTTTTCTGGATTATCGGGCTTGTGGATCACCCAGTGCGGGAGGTACTGGTCGTCAACGATTTCTTTTGAGCGCAGGGTTCTGATGGCGGTGAGACTGTCGGGGAATTTAGGGCCGATACCCAGGACATGGGCGTTGTAGCCCCTTTCGACGATAGACCAGTCAGCCTCATAACGGTCCATCGTGGTCACCATCCGGCCACCTCCGGAGGCAATCAGATACAGGCGTTTTTTACCTTTTTTCATGGCATGCGCGCGCAGTGACCAGAGATAGTCTTCCAGCTCACCGAAATAACGAAGGGCGCTGAGGGGGGGCACGTCCCGTCCGTCCAGGAGGCCATGCACATATACCTCCTCCACACCTTCCCTGTCACACTGCCCTATCAGAGAGATAAGCTGCGATATATTACTGTGGACGTTTCCGTCTGATACGAGGCCTATGAAGTGCACAGGGGTTTTTGCTTCCAGTGAACGGGAGATGAGCTTCTTCCAGGTTTTTCCCTCGAAAATGCCGCCGCTTTCGATCGCGTCCTCCACGAGTTTCGCCCCCTGCGCGAATATCCGACCGGCTCCCATGGCGTTGTGTCCTACTTCGCTGTTTCCCTGGTCTCTGTCCGAAGGCATTCCCACCGCCGTCCCATGCGCCTTGAGGCGGGTTGTTATCTTTTCGTTCTTCATAAGGCGGTACAGGTTTCGCGGGGCCGCGATATCGATGGCGTTTCCGGGGTATCCATCCTTTTTTCCCCGGTACAGGCCCATGCCGTCCAGGATGATCAGGAGCAGGGGCCCCTTTACGCCTTCATAATTGGACA
>JAFDAR010000160.1 GCA_019313735.1 Deltaproteobacteria bacterium
TGGCGGTGTGTCCATCAACCTTTCAGAGGGCCCGAATCTGACAGATGTGATTCAAATTGATATGGATTATATACTGGGGATAAAGGTGGTGCCGGCAGCAGAATATTCCGCAGATCCGAAAACCCTGAATCTATTTCCGGCGATTTACGAAGGGATTACCGTCAATTTAGAAAATGATCCCCCCGAACCGCTGATTGAAGGAGAAGGATATGACCTCACCGAGGATGAGCGGACAGCTTATTTAGTAGTAATACTCGATAAGGATGGTGACGGAGAACTCGATTTCGACAACGATGAGATTGAAGACAATGATGAGATTGGATATTATTGTAATCAGCCAACCGTAATTAACGAGGATACAACTATTGACATCATTGAATTTCTGGGTTTGGATGTGAGCAACATCCCCGAATTAACTACATATCTCTATGGCACCTATTACATGCCCACTCCCATTCAAAGAATAACAAAGGGTGAAAATCTTGACGACGTCTAATTTTGACTTTTTACGAGTGCATCATCGCTGGATTCGTAATAATTAATCTATCTATCGTAAGGCCTCTTCTTTGTGGTTAAAATTTTCGCCCTCCTTGAACTTGAACAAAATTGAACATTCTGCTTATCAGGATTGATAGATTTTTAGAGCCTCTTCCACTTTTCTTGCGTCTACAGTAATGGCATAAACAGCATTACACATCTTCACTGCTTCTTCCAAGGATTTCTGGTGAATATTTCTACCGGTAGCATTTCCTGAAGCGCCACTGATAAATATCTGATCGTAAAGCCGCTGCAAGAATGATTTCACATCTACGCTTGAACCACCTGCGCATACAACCTTTGTGCGGCCTGCGGCCAGAACAGCTTCCTTGAAAATTTCCTTTGATTCATATCCCTGCTTCTCCGGGTAGTTCACCTTAACAAAATCACTGCCCATACATGAAGCAACTCCTGTGGCGCCTGCGATAAGGTGGGGATCTTTTTCGTCCACCACTGCCTTGCCACGGGGATAAATCCATAGGACCGTTACTAACCCATGATGATGTGCATTATAAATTATTTGTGCTGCCTGACGCAACATATCAGCTTCATATTCGCTTCCCAAATAGATAGTGTAGCCAACTCCCAGTATCTTAAGACCACTGTTCTTCTGAAAATCCGCCACCTGTTTTACATCGATCCACTGATTGTTGAACGGATCAGATTGAGATGTCTTCACAAGGTTGGTTTTTGAGTTCAATTTTATCAGATATGGGATATCAGGATAGTCCATTCCATATCTGGCAATAAGCCCGAGCTGTGTAGCAAAAACTCCTATATTCGCCCGGTCGGCAATCTTGAACAGATGCTCAGGGTTAGCGTCATCCAGGTGAATACCTTCACCGAAAAAGTCATTATTCAGGTGCTCCACTTTCTGGTCACCCGCAAAGAGCATCAATCGCCCACTTTCACGGGTTACTGTCAAATAATTCTCAATATAATCTTTTTGCGCATGTGAAGGGACATCCATTGGCATCATCACATCCTTCTCTTTTGTACCCATCTCTTTACCTCCTTCTGTCTCAATATTGGAGTTGAACTTTATACTCTATGGAATTTACATTAACCCAATTTCATTTAGAAATCCAGACCTCATCACATAAAATCAGGCCGCTATGAATGATTTTGTTGATTAATGCGCTTTTCCCCTAACATGGGAAATAACTTGATATTGATAATACACGGCAGATAAGCTATGGTGGTTGCGATTAGACAGAAGCAATGAAAGACATGGAGCTGTTTTATATGAACGCATTTTTCTGGTGGATTTCCAAACTCTTTATAGGAATTGCCTCCCTGGTTCTTTTCATCAGGGGTATTGAAGTTCTGATCGGCTCGTACAGCCTGAATAACCCTGCCGAGTTTATCATGTATTTCTTTTCATCGAGTATGCTCATCCTTATGAGCGCGGTCGGCGTCATCTACAGTACCGTCAAAATATTTAAAAAAGTAAGGGAAAAACCCTGATGACCTCTGGAAAAAATCTTCGTCATATCCTCATTGGATCTCTTGCCATCACCTGCCTTGTGTCTTTTTTCTTATGTATTACTTTAAGGCCATGTTCCGCGTATGATCTAAAGAACAAGGTGAAGGAATTCACACTCAGGAACGGCCTCAAGGTGCTGATAGTCGAGAGACACGCGAGTCCGACCGTCTCTCTGTATATAAGCCATAAGACAGGTGCGGTAGATGAAGAAGATAGTCACACGGGTACCGCGCACATTCTGGAACATATGATGTTCAAGGGCACCGAGACTATCGGAACAAGGAATTTTAAAGAGGAAAAGCGCATTCTCCCGAAGATTCATGATGTGGGCAACGCCCTCGATACTGAGCTGATGAAAGGAGAAGACGCTGGCGAGCAGAAAATAGAGGGTCTGCGCAAACAGCTTGAGACCCTTCAGCGAGAGGCCGGAAGATGGAGCATCCCTGGCGAGATAGACCGGCTGTACACAGAAAAGGGAGGCGGGGATCTTAATGCCTTTACAGGACAGGATCTCACAACCTATCATGTAAGCCTACCCTCTAACAGAATAGAACTGTGGGCAAGAATAGAGTCCGACAGGATGGCCCACCCTGTCTTTCGCGAGTTCTATTCTGAGCGCGACGTGGTCATGCAGGAACGCAAGCAGACGGTGGAGTCAAATCCAGAGAGAAGGCTTATGGAACAGTTTCTGGCCGCGGCCTTCATAGTTCACCCATACAGAAGGCCGGTGCTTGGATGGACGCCCGATATGCGTTTTTTGAACATCGATTACACAAAGGAATTTTTCAGGACTTATTATGCCCCCAATAACACAATCATAGCCATTGTGGGAGATGTATCGCCGAACAACACAATGAAAATCATAAAACACTATTTCGGAAGGATACCCTCTCAGAAAATTCCGGTAAGACGCGTTACAAAGGAACCGGTACAGAGTGGTGAAAGGCGGGTGAAACTGGTTGCCGATGCCTCCCCGAGACTCATTACAGGTTATCATAAGCCTACCCTTCCCTCTTTTGATGACTGCGTCTTCGATGTTATCGACACAATTCTCTCAGGAGGAAGGGCATCAAGACTTTTCAAGGCACTGGTTGAAAAGGGTATCGCCGTGGACGTGAATACCACAAACGGGTTCCCAGGCGCCAGATACCCCAATCTCTTTGTCATAGTTGCCCAGCCCGTCTCGCCACACACCTGTGGCGAACTGGAAGAGATAATTTATAAAGAACTGGACATACTGAAAAAAAAGCCGGTCAAATCTGAAGAACTTGAAAAGGCAAAGAATCAGTTGAAGGCCGACCTTTTGAGGAGTATTTCCACAAATTCGGGTCTCGCCGGTATGCTCTCCTATTATGGAGCCGTGGCGGGAAGCTGGCAATATATCACGAAATTTCCTGATCTTCTTGAAAGGGTTACACCGGAAGATATCATGAAGGTTGCGGAAAAATACCTTGAGCCCCGGAACAGAACTGTTGCCGAGCTGGTGAGGAAAGAGAATTAAGGGGACATAAACTTAATCAGGAGGCTATACAAAGAACCATGGAGATACGAAGGCAGAAAATAATTAAGTATTGGGTCCCCTTAATTCTCTTAATCCTCACACTTATTCTCCTGTCCTCATGCGCATGGCACGGCACACCGGTAACCGATCCGGATGATATCGTGTATGCTCCACTTCGTTTCGAACCCCCGGAAGCACAAAGGGTAAAACTTGAAAATGGCATCATACTCTATATGCTGGAGGATCACGAGATCCCCCTGGTGAACATATCCGCCGTTATAAGAATGGGATCCTTCTATGATCCGCCCGGAAAGGAAGGGCTGGCGAAGATCACTGGGACCGTGATGCGCACGGGGGGAACAAAATCCATGACGGGCAATCAGATAGATGAGGAGCTGGATTTTATCGCCGGGAAGATAGCTGTGTCTGTGGGAACGGATTCCTGCACCCTGTCCATGTCCGTCCTTGAAAAAGATATAGATAAGGGGCTGCAAATATTTTCCGATATTCTCACAAACCCTGTTTTTTCTGAGGAAAGGATAGAAACTGCAAAAATCCTCGAGATAGAAACCCTCGAAAGAATATCCGACAACCCGCAGAAAATCGCGTTCAGGGAATTTCGCCGCCTGATATACCATGGTGACCCGAGGGGAAGACTCTCCTCCGTCGAATCCATAGGAAAAATAGAGAGAGACGATCTGCTGGAGTTTTATAAACGTTTCTTCCGACCAGGCAACATGATGATAGCCCTGTCGGGGGACATAGAAGAAAAGGATGCGGAGAGAAAGATAAAGAACAGTCTTGGGAAATGGAACATCCCCGGAGGTCCGGAAGTGTCCCCTCCCCCTCCGGCTTGTGCGGGGGCTTCACTGAATTACATCTACAAAGACACGCCACAGTCTGTTATCATTATAGGACAGCCGGCGCCCGGCAAGGAAAGTCCCGGCTATTACGCCTTTGAAATCCTTGACTTTATCACAGGGAGCGGCGGTTTTCGTTCACGCATATTCGCCGAGGTGAGAAACAGACTGGGGCTCGCCTACAGTGCCGGGAGTTTCTATTCTCCTCGTACAGAATATGGCGTTTTCGGCGCTTACGCCATGGCAAAGGGCTCCTCCACTGTTGACGCCCTGTCCGCAATGACAAAAATCCTGGACAACGTGAGAGACGAAGGTGTGGAGCCCGGCGGAGAGCTTGACTGGGCAAAGGAATCCATCATAAATAATTTTATCTTTTCTTTTGCCGAACCAAGCCAGATAGTTACGCGTCAGATGATGCTGGAGTTCGACGGCCTCCCGGATAACTTCCTGACAACCTACAAAGACAACATAGAAATGGTGAATTTGAATGATTTAAAATATGTCGCAACGCGTTATCTCTCCGGGGAAAGCAGGATCGTACTTGTCCTCGGCAATAAAGATAAATTCAGCAAGCCGCTCTCTTTGTTCGGAGATTTTCACAGGGAGATAAACGGCACAGAAAATCAGGAGCATTAAGTAATGACAGACGTGGATATTATCAAAAAGATCGAAAAAAGGATCGACTCATACGAAAATGACACGATAGCGCTGCAGATCGCCCTTACAGCCATACCGGCGCTGGCACCGGAGAATGGCGGAGATGGTGAATACGAGAAGGCCCGCTATCTCATGGAGTATCTCAACGATATGAAATTTGACAGCATCAGCAGGTTTGACGCGCCGGATGACAGGGTTTCTTCCAACTG
>JAFDAR010000161.1 GCA_019313735.1 Deltaproteobacteria bacterium
GCCTTGAGAGAGGCAAATGACTTCAGCTGGTTTCCAATTGTGGAGGTAGCCAAGCTGTTCGCTGGCATATTCATGACGATCATCCCGGCGCTGGCAATATTGAAGGCGGGGAATGCAGGCGCCCTGTCCGGCCTTGTGTCTGTTGTAAAAGAACCCTATCACTACTTCTGGGTCACTGGCGCGTTGTCATCTTTTCTTGACAATGCCCCAACATATCTTACTTTTTTCAATCTTGCTCTCGGTAAACTTGGCATTACAGAGGCTATGGTGCCTGGCGCTCTCGCGGTGAAGGCGGTCACGGCCAATCCGGAGTTTATCATGTATCTGAAGGCCATTTCCGTGGGAGCCGTTTTTATGGGGGCGAATACCTATATAGGCAATGCCCCGAACTTTATGGTCAAATCGATAGCGGAGGAGGCTGGTATAAACATGCCCAGCTTCTTCGGATATATGATAAAATACTCGATTCCTATTCTCATTCCTGTCTTCCTCCTCGTTACCTTTATATTCTTTTAGCGGGGAAGGGGAAAGTATGAAGAGAAAGGCGTATCCGTTATGAACAGTGAATATTGCGAAGTGGTGGTAGAGGGATCACTCGACCTCATCAGGGGGGTTGTGGTTGGATTTCTTGAGGGGCGGGGGATCCAGGGTGAGGCGATCTTCAGTGAGGATCACCATGTGGAAAATGAAGGCAGGCTTGGTCAGATGATGCGTCTTATCGGTGTCAAGGGGAACCACTTTCACCTCATCATCGGCGTCGGATTCTTCAAACTCCTGGAAGAAGCACTGGAGAGGCGAAAGGCGGAGCTTGCACTGAAGATAATCTCCGAGAAAAAGATTAAACAGGCGTCCTTCGAGTTTCGTTACCGGGCCTATACCCGGGAACTGGGGGATGAACTGATGGCCCTGTTCGGAGATCTGCCGGAGGGGCTCCAGGTGAGAGATTATAAACCCAGGGAAACCCTGTTGCCTGAGGGGAAGGGCGTGGAGGCATATGCGCCCCTGCATGAATATGAGATAAAGGCCACTGGAACGATGTATGGCCCTGTTAGAGAGGTGATCGATTTCTACGGCAGGGCGGAGCACCACGACATGGTGGAACTTGATGCGATAAGACTGGAGTATGCGGATTGAGACTCAGAGCTTCTACGTTGTAAAGGATTTTTCGTATCCTTCATGGTACACATATGCTTATTTTTACTTGACGGTTTAGGCTATTCCATTTGAATCACGTGATGTCGCTGATGATAATACAACAAGCATAGTATGATAAAGCGCTTTGAAAGAAGGTATTCTCTTCTCCGGAGACCTTTGCATAACGTCCCCTTTTGACCAATTTCTGCGTCAGGCTCAACTTTTAATCCTCGAAATATCCAGTATATTCCTGTGGTTAAAATTTTCGCCTTCCTTGAACTTGAACAAAATTGAACATTCTGCAAAGGTCTCCTCCGGCCATCCGGACCCAACTGCGTACACTTCTTTAAAGAGCAAGTCTAGATCCCCTGTAATATCGCTACCCGCCCCATTAGCCACATCCCGGCGAGACTTATTCTAACCTGGCAAATTACTTGTTTCCGGCAGGACCCCAGTTATTCATTGACAAAGGAAGGTGGTCATTGTACTTCTGTGTGAAATAAAGTAAGCGAGACACAGTACCATGCATGACAGGTTCATAAGGATTGTAGCAACAGGTCTGGGCAGTGGTCTTTTGCCTCTTGCCCCCGGCACGGCGGGGACGCTGGTTGGCATACCTGTGTATATGGTTTTTGCCCGCTTTTCATGGTCGCTTTACCTCTTGTCGGTTGTTGCCCTTTCGCTCTTTGCCGTTTATGTTTCGCAGGAGGCGGAAAGGATATACAACGAGAAGGACCCCGGACGGATTGTTATTGACGAAATAGCGGGGTTTCAGGTCACCATGTTCCTGGTCGCGCCGACTGTCTGGCATATATTACTGGGATTTATAATATTTAGAGTCTTTGACATTATCAAGCCATTTCCGATACGTCTCTGTGAGAGAAGTCTTCCGGGGGGCTATGGCGTAGTGGGTGATGACATAGTTGCCGGCATTTACGGGAATATATTGCTGCTTTTGCTTATCAGGTTTGTAATTTAAAGAGATATGATGGATATTGGAATACTGGTCATAGGGGACGAACTGACAAGCGGCATGACACAGGACACAAATTCTTCCTTTATTGCGCGTGAACTGTACGAGCAGGGATGGGGGGTGTCGGCTGTGATGACCGTTGGTGACGATAGAGCCGCGATCAGGGGAGGCCTTGATTGTCTCCTGGAAATCTCCGATGCGCTGGTCATCACGGGAGGGCTTGGTCCGACCGCGGACGATATAACGACAGCGGCTATTGCCGGCGCGTTTGAACTTGATTTATACACCGATGAGGCTGTTCTTCAACAGCTTAAGGGGCGATTCAGCAGCCTTGGTATCCCATGGACGGAGAATAACGCGAAACAGGCCATATTTCCTGAAGGGGCCGGTATCATAGATAATTCTGTTGGCACCGCCTGTGGTTTTCTCTTGGATAGAGACGGCAGGCCTGTAGCCGTCATACCGGGAGTTCCTGCCGAGGCAAGAAAAATGTTTTCGGACGGCGTGGTTCCCATCTTCAGAGAAAAGATCGCGTATCGTGAACATATTGCGAAAAGGACAATAAAGACTTTTGGACGTACCGAGTCACAAATAGACCGGGTTCTTTCGCATGAAGATCTGGAGATTCCCGGGGTAAGTATCGGCTTTTACCCCCGGTTTCCGGAGATACATCTGGTTGTCACATCCAGGGGTGAAGACAGGGACGATGTGGAGAAAAACCTGAAAATTGTCTGTGAAAAAATAGAAGGAAAACTTCACAGATATATATTCGGTTATAATGATGATACCATGGAGGGAGTGACAGCTGTCCTCCTCACTAATAGAGGGCTGACACTTTCGGTAGCCGAGTCATGTACCGGGGGCCTGATAACCGATCGTCTTACGGATGTACCGGGCAGTTCGGTGTTCCTGGAAATGGGTGCAATTACGTACAGCAATGCCTCAAAGGTGGAACTTTTAGGAGTGCCGGAGTCAGTCATAGAGGAACATGGAGCTGTGAGTGAAGAGGTTGCCGTTCTGATGGCGGAGGGCGTGTCGCGCTGTCCACCGGAGAGGGCACCACATGCCGCAGGTTTCTGTTCAGGTGGGATCGCAGGAGAATAAAGGAGATATCGTCGCAGATAGCCCTGAATATGCTTAGGAGGTTTCTGGCGGAATAATCGGGGACAGGTTTAAACCTGTCCCCACTGGTCAAGATTGAAAAAAATTGTCATGAAGGACAAAAACCCCATAAGAATGTTTCTGGCGATAGAACTTCCACAGGAGATAAAAGACCTGATAGAGGGAATTAAAGAGAGATTAAGGCCCGCGTTGAAAGGGATAAGGTGGACCAGGCCGGAAGGAATGCACCTTACGTTGAAGTTTTTCGGCGATGTATCTCAGGATGATGTGGCCCGCGTTTCGGAGATTGTCAGAAGAAATGTCACAGACATTACCCCCATGGAACTGAATGTGGGTTTGCCGGGAGGATTTCCCAGCCTGAAGAAACCGAGGGTATTATGGCTCGGCATAGGTGGAGATACACAGAGGCTGGCGGCCCTTCATGCAGAGATTGAAGGTGACTTGGAGGAGTGCGGTTTTCCGGGAGAAAAAAGAGCATTTAAAC
>JAFDAR010000162.1 GCA_019313735.1 Deltaproteobacteria bacterium
AAAAATGAAAAAGGTCTTCTCCATAAACAACAAACGTGGGTAACATATTTTATGAGGCAACGTTACCTCCTATCGATCCCCCTTGGGTAACATTTTATTATGAGTCAACTGGCAACTGGATATTTGATATAGCGAAGGGCAAATGGGGTCGGACCAAGATAAGTAACTCAACTTTCGGGTTTAACAAATACGAGGCGCGATATGGTGAAATGTTATGGCATAGTAAGTTAATATCTCCTTGATTAAATATGTATTTTTGTTATAAATATCGAAATCTGGTCATAGCAAACTGGATGCGAATATACCGCGTGCGATCCGGATGAAAAAATGGACAAATATTATCGACTCATATCCGTAATAGTTCTGTTTGCCTCATATATATTGATAAGCCCCGCATTTATGTTTCTAACGATATCAGATGTGCATGCCTCGGCAGATAGTTCCGTCACTTCTGTAACTAATAAGGGAAAATCTCATGACAGTAGGATATGCGGCGTTCAGGTGGTTGCCTGCCATGCAGAAGCTCTTGTCAAATTCTTTGACCCCGAGGTCCTGAAAAAGCAGAAAATGGGAACTGCACTGGAAGAATTGCCGGCTTTTTCGGGGGCCGATATGAAAAGTCCCCGACCGGAAGAAGAGTTGTCGGAAAGTGTTACACACGAAATCCCTGACGGTGTGTGTGATGAAGTCCCTGGTGAAGACAGAGAACCCGAAATTGCCGAAAAAGCTGAAAGTGAGGGGGCGGACGAAGAAGAGATTGAAGACGAGGAAGAGATTGACGACGAAGAGGAAATAGAGTTTTCGTATAGAGGTTTTATTGAATTTGAGAACTTTCTCAATACTTACAGTGATCAGGAGTTCGAAGACGCAAACAAGAAAAACGAGATCAGAAATCGTCTTGAGGCCAAATATGGTACGGAGGATATCTACCTTTTTACCGCAACGGACATCTATTTCTTCCCAACCTTTATAGATGACAGTATAGGGAGGCACTGCCATTACTCTGAGGATTCAGGGGTCTCAAGAAACCTCAGAATTTCCACAGAGGAAAGCGAGTTGAGGTTCAATGAACTCTATATCAATTACAGTAAGGGAAATTTAAGGATCCGTGCCGGAAATCAGATATACGGCTGGGGCACGGCGGATGCCTTCAACCCCACATCCTATTTCAACCCCTATGACATGAGGGAGCTTATTTTCAGGGATGATGATGAAAAAAAGATAGGGGTACCATCTGTTTCGAGTATGCTGTTTCTGGACAGATGTACACTTGAGATGGTCTTTGTGCCGGCTCAGGTCCCGATGATCTTATCGCCGAAGGGCAGCTTCTGGTCCATAGATTACCTCGATGAGTCGTACCCGATTATTTTCGGAAAGACACACGGTCTCGATGTGGAGCCGGAAAACTTCGGATATGGCGCGAGGATTTCCGCCAGTGTCAGGGGTGTGGATTTCTCTCTCAGCGGCTATCATGGACCGGACAGGGAGCCGGTTTTCCTCCCTTCACGAACTGTCCTGACACCGAATGAACCCATTTCTCTCCTGATGGAGCCGAGGTACTATGTCATCAGCATGATTGGCGCGGATTTCACGATGACCTTCTTAGACGATTTTGTGGTCCAGATGGAGGTGGCCTATTCGCCGGACAAGAGGGGGTTTATAAAGCAGGATATGGAACATTATCAGAGTATTGATCTTCCCTTTGAGGTGAAAAAATCTGATTACATATCCTATGCAGTGGGCTTTAATTACTTCATTCCCCTGAACAAACTGATAGGCGAACATGAGGGGGAATCCGTATTTACCTTTGAATGGTCCCAGTCAAAATATTTTAAAAGCGAACTCTATCCCCCCTCTATCACCGATATTATAACTTGTAGATATGAAGACAGCTATTATGATGGCCGGATAAAGGCCAAGATAACGGGTATCTTTGAGATGAAAAATGGTGGCATAATATTCTGGCCCGAAATCGGCTATGATTTTATGAACGGTTTTAGTACCTATCTCTCGTATGCAAATATTTCGGCGGACAGCAGGTCGAAGTGGGAGGACAATTCAATCTTATACTATTTCAGGGATAATGACATCGTGATATGGAGAATGCGCTATGAGTATTAGGAAAGTAGCCCCTTCATTCCTGATTTTCCTGATCCTGTTTGTTTTCGGATGCGGCTATGGTAACGACGACAGGGGAAAGACTTCAATATTTATCTCCGGCACTGTTGACGTGGGGGAGATAGAAGGAAATATTAATGGTCCTGTCCTCCTGGAGGTTTCAAATACGGATGACCTTGAGAAAATCGAAGAGAATCCTGATGATACAATAATTAAAGTCATTACGGTCGACAAGAGCGATTACACCTTTCGTATTGACTTGACCGACGAGGATTTAAAGGCAGGCGATGAGGTCTATATCACGGCCTTTGTCGACAATGATTATGAGGGCGATATCCCCTATCCCACCAAAGGGGATTTTGTGGGATTTTATATAGATACCAACAGGATGGCGACATCGTATGAAATAAAAAGCGGTGAGAATGACGGCATAGATATCAAAATATGGCGGGAAGTTTTTGATTTTGATGCACAGATAACGGGGACGGTTGGAGGAGACGAGACGGGGGAACTTACCATTCTTGCCTATGCCGGTGATGTAACGTCGTCAGATTTTTCAAAACTTGATCCCGATGGAATCGTTGGATACAAGAAATTGTCTAAAGATAAGAATCCAGTTTCTTATACAATGGATGTACTTCCTTATGGCTACAACATTCCTATTGAAGATGTTTATGTCTTTGCGCTTCTCGATGTGAACGAGAACGGAACTATAGACGGCGGTGACAGGGTCGGCTATTACAGCACGGAGGACAATGATCTCCCCACACTGGTAACGGTGAATGTAGGGGCAAATCAGAATATCGATGTTGATTTTCATATGGATGTGATGGAACCTTCGGGTCTTGACATCTCCCTCAAGGGATGTTTTACCCCGCCCGATGATTATAATATTCAGTCTCCGCCTGTCTATATCATCGTGGCGGAAACGGATAATCTGGATACGCTTTTCGATACCCCCATTTCGGCAATAAAGTATTTTGAGAAGATGCCGCCGGGAGAATTTATCTTTTCGATTACACGGCAGGCTTTCCGAATCCGACCCGTGGTGATAGACTCGGCATTGTGCAGAATAAAGAGACCTATGCGTTTTCCATTGAACTCAAAGATGGTGTTAACCCTATACCGGCGGAGGGATATGAACTCGAGCTTACCAAGAATGTATATGATTCTCATGATTTTGACTATGGGTCGAAGAGAGGATCGATCAAGTATACTCTGGATATTGAAGGAGCGGGAAGTTACGATCCTGAAAGGGCTCAGTTTATCGTCATGGCAATTCATGTTGGCGGTGTGTCCATCAACCTTTCAGAGGGCCCGAATCTGACAGATGTGATTCAAATTGATATGGATTATATACTGGGGATAAAGGTGGTGCCGGCAGCAGAATATTCCGCAGA
>JAFDAR010000163.1 GCA_019313735.1 Deltaproteobacteria bacterium
ATATCCGGATCAACATCTTTTATCGCCTGCCCCGCAGTGGTGCCCAGCTTCACGGAGGTCTCTTCATTACTTCTTTTGAAGCCGTAGCTTCCGGAAAGTCCGCAACAATTATCCTCAAGGATATGGATCTCAAGACCGGGAATCTTTTCAAGAAGTCTTGCAGCCGGATACCCGATGCCCAATGCCCTCAGGTGACAAGGGATGTGGTATGCCACTTTTCGGTGGAAAGACTCAAAGACCGGCTCTATATAATGTTCTTCCATGAGTTTAAGCACATATTCGTGCAGATTATAGGTGTTTTCAGATATTTTTTTACCGTCGGGCGCATTCAATATGCCCGGATAGTCCTGCGTGAGGGTCAGACCGCATGATGTGCATGTGTATATCACATCATATCCCCTGTCTATGTAACCGGCAAGAATGCGCGCGTTCTTCCTCGCGAATTTCCTGGCGGTTTCCACGTCTCCATTGCCCAGAGCGGGCAGACCGCAGCACACCTGTTCAGGGATGATTACCCGAAGCCCCAGCGACGCAAGCAGATCCCTTACATCTCTCCCTATATCCGGACGGTTATAGTTTAGAAAACAGCCGTAGAAAAATACCACCTTTTTTCGGTTCTTCCGCCGGCCCTTCCACCTCCAGCTCCTGTTCATGGAATGGACACGATATTGGGGAAACGGGATATATACAGGGGCGATTACAGAACTTACCGCACCAAGCCAGTAGTTGTTGGCAAATACACGGGCTGCAAGGGGTCTGAAATGTTTCCCGCCATATCGCACCTGTTCCCTGAGTATGATCTGGGCCGGATTAACACCGTAAGGACAGGCCACTTCACATAGCTTGCACTGGTTGCAGAGTCTTATCCATTTATCTATGGATGTTTTTTCATCGTCCGAGCGGAAACGCTCCGCATCAGGGCCGGCCTGTTTGGGACCGGGGAATTCGGGGTTTACCCGGTACACGGGGCAGTTTGCCACACAGATGGTGCACCTTATACAGTGTTGAAAATCAAAATCCACTATGCCAGTCTCCCACACATATTCGCGGCCGCCACTCCCGTGGCGATGGCCATTCCGTGGCCGCACCTGTATTTCATTATTTCCGAAAAGGCTAATATACTTCCGCACACAAAAAGGTTCTCAGTCTCTGTATCAACAGGTCTGAAGGATTGATCCACACATATACCGGACTTTTCTATCGCATGTCCCGGAGCAAAGAAGTTGTTGTTGAACCATGATTCCCTCTTCCCCGGGAGATATACAGGCAGATCAAATGCCGTTTCTCTAACTGTGTCCATCGACGCGTGAAGCCCGCCGCTTACAAATGAACCCGTGGCTAGGATAAACGCATTTCCCTGCACACGCGCGGATCTCCCGGCACCGGCGAGTGTAACTGCCTCGATCTGATTGCTCAGTTTTTCAACGCTGTATATTTCTCTCCCCCAGTACAGATCGCCCCCTCTTTTCAACAGGGCTTTTTTCAGGCCGCCAAACAATCTCAAACCCGGCATAGAGGGTGGCAGGGTTGGTATCTCAAAGACATTTCTGCCGAGTTCGGCCGATATCTCATCACACACATCCCCGGCAAAACGCATGCCCAGCACCGCAGGTATGGCTATTCTCCCCTCCGGGATATCGAGCCCCTTCAACCATGATATAAATCCTTCAAGAAACTTCCTGTTTTCAAACCGTTCGGCAATACCCGCCGTAGTGGCGATTCCCGCGTCGAATATGGAATAACCGGCGTTCTTGTATCTTGATGTAATGTAATCAGGGTAAAAATCCTTCATCTTTTTAAACGATATCACATGGATATATTCATCAGAATGAAAATCGGCGAACTCCATTGTCCCGGGTACAAGGCATGTGACCTTGTGCCTGCCCAGGGGAGTCAATATCCTTCTGTTTACACGCGCATCACCCACATACGGCAAACCCCCCTCAGACATAATATCCCTGAACATCTCAAGGGATCTCTTGACGGTGTCTTCTCCAACCAGATGATAGGGGTGATTGTCCGGCAGCGAACCGATACCTTCCAGAGGATCATTGCCACCCGCGAGCACATCTATACAGCCTGTGGAAAGACAACAGACGGGATCACCCCGCGAGACCACAGCGACCTTCCTGCCCATATCCACAAGCGCAATCGCCGCCATCATCCCCGACATCCCTCCGCCTATGATCACAACATCGTATGTGCCGCTCATTGCTCCTGCTCCATACCCAGAATACCGAGATATATACTTTCAACAAGCTGTTCTTCCCGGAGTTGATCACCCCACAGGGCCGGTTTGATCCCCTTGAATCTTCTCTGCAGAAATTCTCTGAGAGCATGCATGGATTCCTCCGGAGTCATTTCCCCCGTTTCCTGCATGATCCCCAGTGCCCGGTAAGTGCAAAAGCCCCCCTGACACGGCCCCATACCCAGCCGCGTCCTGTGCTGGATGTCCCCGATATGTCTGGTACCAATTTCTCTGGCAACCTTCTCTACCTCACCCGCTGTTACCAGCTCACATTCACATACAATGTTCTCCAGGGTCTTCAGCCGGTTAGAGAGAGGATACCCACTCAATTCCTCCTGCCCCTCAAGGGGAAGCTCCGCTGTCCGGCACTTTGTCTTAAGGCCAAAGGCCTCCACTACTCTGTCGGATATCTTTTCCGCCATAAGCCTGTAAGTAGTGAGTTTTCCTCCCATAATACTGAGCATGCCGTTCTTGTGATCTATTATCCTGAAACCTCTGGATATTTTCCTGTCATCTTCGCCATCCGCCTTTAGCAAAGGCCGGACGCCCGCGTAGGTCCTGATCAATCGTGTAGTTCCAAAGTCCGGGAGCATCTGCTGTGCCTGAGTCGCTATAACGTCCACTTCTGCCGGATCAACTTCGCTTTCGTCAGGATCAATCACCGTTATGGATGTAGTGCCCGCAAGGCATACCGCCTCATTGGGCACAATGATATCTCCATCGGATGAAGGCCGCAGCCTGTTTATCACCATATTTGTCAGCCTGTGATTCGTGATGATAAGACTCCCCTTGGACAGGGTTATCGGCACACTGCTTCCCGCCAGAGACGCTATCTTATCCCCCCACGCCCCCGCAGCATTTATGATAATCCTGCCCCTGATCTCACTGACCTCAGATGTTGACTCCTCCTGCACCTTTACGCCGACGCATCTACCATGTTCCTTGATAATATCTATCACCCTCCTATGGGTCAAAATCTCTCCACCTCTCTTCTGAGACGAGGTTATGTTAAGCATGCACAATCTGAAGGGATCGATGGAACAGTCAGGCACCTTTATCGCCTCTTCGAGAGACGGGTTGAGGCTGGGGACCAGATCAAGCGCCCTGCTCGGGGAGAGCACTTCGGTGGAGATACCTGTCTCCTCGCAACTCTTCAGGAACATGTCCCTGAATCTCTTTGAATCTCCGGGGAGGCGCACGAACAGACCGCCGGTCTGCTCCACGCATTTTACAGCTATCTTTCGCAGGATCGTGTTCTCGGAAATGCACTCAGCCGCCGCTTCGGGATCATTCACCGCATACCTGCCACCACTGTGAAGCAGACCGTGGCACGCGCCCGTAGCCCCGGCGGCGAAATCACCCTTTTCGACCAGACAGTGAGGGATGCCCCGCAGTGC
>JAFDAR010000164.1 GCA_019313735.1 Deltaproteobacteria bacterium
TCTGCGCGGCGGCAAGTCCCACCCCATGTTCAAATTTATATCCCGCCCTTGCAAATCCTGATTCTATCGCGCCCACTGTGGTTAGTATGTCCGAGGCGCTCACAACACCCATGTGTCCAACGCGGAAGTACTTCTCCCTGATTTCAGCGAGGAGACCTCCGGCGAGTATGACACCGGCATCCTTGATTAGAGGGAGCACGCTGCCGTTCACACCTTCCGGGAAATACGGGGCGGTCAGGGTATTAGCCGCCTTATCGGCGTTTACCGGCACCTGCTTCAGACCCAGGGCGCTCATTCCCGCCTTGAAGGCGTCGCTCATGAGACGGTGGCGGGCAAAACGTTTGTCCATCCCTTCGGCGAGGATCTGCCCGAGGCTGACATTCAGCGCCCATACGAGATTTACCGCCTGTGTCCCGAAGTAGGCTGCCTTGCGGGCCTCGTAAGACTCCATTATGGGGAGCCAGTTCGCCCAGTCGGAGTAGTAGCTTCCAACAGGGGTACGGCGGTTCTTGAATGTTTCTATGGCCCTGGGGCTTGCTACGAGAAGCGCCAGTCCCGGGGGGACCCCGATGGCCTTCTGGCAGGCAGTGAGAACAATATCCACGCCCCATTCTTCCTGGCGCAGTTCTTCACCGGCAACGGAGCAGACGCCATCCACGATGCTCAGAATTTCATACTTCCGGCACAGGCCGGCCAGGCCCTTTATGTCGGCGCATACGGCTGTGGAGGTGTCAACGTGTGTCACAGCCAATCCTTTATAATCGGCCTTACTGAGTTCCGCTTCAACCTCATCCAGAGACGGGACATCTCCTATAGCCGCCTTCACGTGTGTGATCCGCGCCCCATAGCGTTCCAGTATGGCGCCGAAACGATCGCTGAAATAACCCGTGTTTACCACCAGAACATTATCTCCCGGTTCGATGACGTTGCAGGCTGCCATGTCCATGGCCATCGTTCCGGAACCGGCAACGATAAATGGCTGCCCGCCCGGGCATAGAAACACCTCCCGCATCCGTTCAAGCGCCTGACCCATGCAATCGACAAAATCGGGGGCCACGTGGCTCGTTGTGGGCATACCCATCGCCCGCATTACCTCGGGAGTAAACTCGATCGGCCCGGGGATCATAAGAAGTTTTCTGTGTTTCATGGTTGTCACCTCCATTTTAAATCAATGACACTTACTGAAAAAGAATGAAGCGATGTTTCTCATCTGAAACTGCTTCGCATTGGTATCATATTTTGCCGGCTGATAGTATTCTTTTTACGCGGGCAGAAAACCGGGTGCCGGCCTTCGGGATCTCTGAAAACGAGAAGTGGCATGTAGTCAATGCAAAACTGTCGGGCGTGGACGTGAAGGATTTGGAGATAACTATTTTCGGCGGCGTTTTTTTGTGCCGGCATTTATCTCTGTCTGAAATCCGCAATTTTCTCTTGCCGCGGGGTTTGAACTTTATTATAGGGATAACATAAGGAGGGAAACGATATGAAAGTCATATGTCACGAAGATTTTAAAGAGTCTTATTGTTCCGATCCTGCCGCCGCCAATGGACGGATTGAAGCCGTTATCGAAGTTATAGAAGGCAGGGTTGAATTTATTGACGCGATTCCCGCCGATGAAGAGGATATTCTTGCCTGTCATACGGATAATCATGTGGCCCATGTGAGAAAACAGGGGCTTTACGATATAGCTGCCCTTGCGGCCGGGGGCGCCATCCAGGCAGCATTCAACGGTCTTGTCGAACCCTGCTTTGCCCTTATAAGACCCCCCGGACATCACGCGTCCGCGAACAACTCATGGGGCTTTTGTTTCTTTAGTAATATGGCCATTGCCATATCAAAACTGAAGAGGGAAAACAGGATAAAAAAGGCATTCATCCTGGATTTTGACCTCCATTTCGGTGACGGCACCATAAACATACTGGGAAAATCCGATTATGTAACCATATACAACCCTACAGAATCCGATCCAGACAAATATCTCAAACATGTAGAAGAGATGCTTCCTGACGACGTGGATATCATCGGTATTTCAGCCGGTTTTGATAATCACAGAGAAGACTGGGGCGGCGTCCTCTCCACAGATAATTATCGGGAGATGGGGCGGATGGTTCGGAACGCGAGCCGGAAAAGCGGCGGAGGCTGCTTCGCCATACTGGAGGGAGGCTACAACCACAGAGTGCTGGGACAGAATGTCATGGCCCTGATAGAGGGTCTGGAAGAGTAGGAAAACCGGAAATGGACTGACCTGACTGACGGCTGTCCGGATCTGATCCAATATTGAGGGCATGGTCAATAAAATGAGAACACGTCCCCAATTTCCACTTTCTATTCTGTTCCTCCATGGTATCTGTTAAGTATTTTTTTTGTGATCGAATTATCTTTCTTCAATATCTTCGAACCTCTGGTGATCTTGCAGAGACTTATTCCATACTTTGCCGCTATATTCCTCTGGGTATGGCCTTCGTTAAGCTCCCGCAAAAGCTTCCAGCGGAGGGCGAAATCCTCGATTTCTTTCGGAGTGAGAATCTCTTTAATAAATGACTTCATTTCCTCAAAATCAGATATCTCAGTAAAGATCTCTATAAGCTCGTTTCGGGGAACCATTTTTTCCTCCCTGTTTCTACAGGCAGAAACATATATAAACAGATTGCAAATAGCAAGATATTCAGCACACTATTCCAGGTCTTTTCCTATTATCTCTCTGACTCGTTCTATAAGTTTTTCCTTTGTTTCATATGTATATTCGTCAACAGGAATGGGCTCATGCATTATTATTTTCATATTGCCCGGCAGAATCCGCAGGCTTTTCTTAGGTAATATCTTTCTTCCTCCCACCACGGTTACGGGAAGTATCGGCACCCCTGCTTCCAGCGCCATAACGAAACCGCCTTTTTTAAAACGCTGGAGTTTTCCATCGGGACTTCTCGTGCCTTCGGGAAAAAATACCACAGAAGAGCCGGCCCGTATCTTTTCACCCGCCGCCTTGAGGCTCTTTCGCGCCTTTTCAGAATTCCCCCTGTCAATATAGATGTGCCCTACCTTCTCACAGGCAATCCCGAATATCGGTATCTCTCTGAGTTCCATCTTCATAACCCATT
>JAFDAR010000165.1 GCA_019313735.1 Deltaproteobacteria bacterium
ACCTAATAAAACCTAAGGTAATCAAATTTGACTTCTGTAAGTGCTTAATATATAACCCATTAAAAGTGGTGAAAAATCGCCTGATTAATGTTTAGGACTGAAAATCCCGGTGTCGGCAGTTCGATTCTGCCCTGACCCACCATTCATTTCAAGGGGTTGCGTACCAACGCAACCCCTTTTTTGTTTTGGATTTTTCGCTTGACCGCAGGAAACCTCTCTTATAAAACTTTGTATTATATTCGCGGTGCATAGAGCCGTAGGGCGGTGAGATCTATTGCCGCGGTGACAGGATTGACGGGTTGACACAGCAATGAACGCTGCTCGCGTGAAATCCCCGCTCTCAATCACCAGGGTCAGGGGGTTTATGTCGCCTGCCACGCAACCGAAGGATAATCGGGGACAGGTTTAAACCTGTCCCCACTGGTCTGGAGCCCTCTTCACCAGCTGAATTGGAGGAGAATCTGAATATAAATGAATATAGAAGATATTGAACTGAAGGAAATAAAGGGATTCATCGCGAGGGAAGAGGCCATGCGCCTCTATGAGCTGGCAAAGGAGTCAAGTCTCATCGGCCCCTGTCTGGAAATCGGAAGCTACTGCGGAAAGACCGCCACTTACATTGGCATGGGGTGCAGAGAAAATGGGGGCATACTCTTCTCCATCGACCACCACCGGGGATCAGAAGAACAGCAACCGGGAGAGGAATATTTCGACCCGGATCTCCTGGATAAAGAGACCGGCCTGATAGACACCTTCAGGATATTCAGGAAGACCATAGGCGATCTCGGGCTGGAAGACACGGTGATTCCCATAGTCGCCCGATCGGAAGTTGTGGCCAGGTCATGGGACACACCACTCGGCATGGTATTTATCGACGGCGGGCACACCTTCGAGGCGGCCATTGCCGATTACAACTGCTGGGCTTCACATATTCTTCCGGGCGGATTCCTCGCAATCCACGACATCTTTCCCGATCCGTCAAAGGGAGGACAGGCACCCTGGCACATATACAATCTGGCCCTTGCCTCCGGCCTCTTCATTGAGCTGCCGATGACAGATACCCTGGGAATTTTGAAAAGAAAAGGGGGCAAACCCTAATTTACGTCAACTCTGTTGTTGTGCGTCCAGTGCCACGCAAGGTTGTCTCCCCTGCGCCTCGGCTTGATGTAGCCGGCATCGATAAAATCCTCTATGGTCTTGCTAACCAGCCTGGAATCAAAACCGGTCGCCTCTTCGATCTTCCCGCACAGCATACCGACTGCTCCATTATCACAGGATTCTGTAGACAAGCTGCATCCTGAAGTGTCCTTCAACCCTGAAATTGTCTTCCGGCAGGCCTCTCCCCTCTTTGTAATCGCGCACCTGCTTTTCCCATTCATCGTTTATTTCCCTGTCAAATGCCGCCACAAATCCTTCAATGTCTTCCGGCGAAAGCGCTGATGTCCTGACAATAGCGCTGTTCGCATCATAACGAGACCAGTCGTCAGTCAGAATTTCAAGGTCGTATTCCTCAATCTTTTCACGAACGGTAGTTCCGGGAAAGGGCGCGAGAAAGTGATAGCCGTGGGGTATTCCGAGGCTTTGTGAAAATTCCTGCGTGTCTCTGAGGGTTTCAGGCGACTCTCCGGGAAGACCCACCATAAAAGAGGCGTGGGCCAGGATTCCCGCTTCTTTGCACATCCTGACCGCATTTCTCGCCTGGTCAAGGGTGATGCCCTTTTTTACGCGCCTGAGCATCTCCGGATTGCCGGACTCTATGCCGAAGCTGACGCTGTCACACCCGGCATCCCGCATGAGTTCGAGGATTTCCCGGTCAACAGTGTTGACCCGTGAGAAAGCGCTCCACTTGAAATCAAGCCCGCGTCTCAAGATCTCTCCACATACCTCGCGGACCCTTGCCTTATTCGATGTGAACAGGTCATCCGCTATATTTATTCTGGAGATGCCGTAAGACAGTATCTGCTCTATCTCATCCATGACATATTCCACCTTCCGGTAGCGGACCTTTTTCCCTACCATGCGTCTTCCCTGGCAGAATATGCACAAATTCGGGCACCCCCTGCTCGTTATTATACTGACAGGAAAGCCAAGCGCCCGGTATCTCGACATGGGGAGCAGATGCCTCGCCGGCATGGGAATGGAATCGAGATCAGCTATCAGTTCCCTCGGCTCTGTGACAACAATTTCACCGTCCCGCCTGAACGCGAGTCCCTTTATGTCCGGCCAGCTGTCGCTATCCATCAGATGGGGGACAAGCTCTATGATGGTCTTCTCGCCCTCCCCCATAACCAGCATATCTATCTCGGGATATGACTCAAGGGTGCCCCTGGCATCGAATGATACATGGGGACCACCCATCATAGTCAGGATAGAGGGTCTGTACCTCTTGACGGTCTTGATTATATCCGCGGCCGCTGTAAAGTTCATGGTCACAGAGGTGGCGCCGACAACATCCGGTCCGAAGGCGTCAATCTCTTTCTTCAACTTTTCCGGTGTGTAACAAGACACGATATAATCGATAACCTTTACACGACAACCGGTCGCTTCAAACGCGGCTGCCACGTAAGAGACGCCCAAAGGAGGCGCGGGGGCCTCCTCAAGTGGATATGGCGGGGCAATAATAGCTACTTTCACAGGCAAATTTTTGATTTTATACGCTCGCTGCTCAGTTAAGGGCATGGACGATCCCATGTTCTTTCATAAGACTCTCTATCAGTTCATCCTTCTCAAGCCACAATTTGCTCACCCAAATCTGGAACCGTTCCCTGAAGACAGGATCGTCCTGATAATTTCCATATAGAAATTCCTCCGGTATCACAAGCTGTTGCACCCTTACAACAACACGGGAAAGACGCCCGCAGAGAAGACCCCAGAAATTTACAGGCCCTTCAGGATAGACTATCGTTACGTCAAGCATTTTGGTTATCTTTCCTGCCATTGCATTCATGGCAAAGGCGAATCCACCGGCCTTGGGACGCAGCAGGTGACGGTAGGGGGATTCCTGTTTCCTGTGCTTCTCGGATGTAAACCGGGTTCCCTCGATGAAATTCAGTATGGAAACAGGCGAATGCCTGTACCGCTCACACGCCTTCCGGGTCACTTCCAGATCCTTACCGCGAAGCTCGGGATGTTCTTCAAGAAACTCCTTCGAATAGCGTTTCATGAACGGGTAATCCAGCGCCCACCACGCGGTCCCAATCATGGGCACCCAGAAGAGTTCCTGCTTGAGAAAAAACTTCAGGAAAGGGATGCGGCCGGTAAATATCTTAATCACAACAAGGATATCTGTCCAGGACTGGTGATTGCTGTTGACGAAATACCACTCATCGAGGCTCAGATCATCTATTCCTTCCACATCCCACGAGATATTCTGCGTCAGCTTAAGTATGAATATCATCCCCCACATCCAGCATGTGGCTATTTTCATCAGCATGCGCGCGCATACCCGCTGCCAGGCGGGCAGACGTATGATAAATTTCAACACCGACAGGATATAGACAGGTATCATAGCCAAAATCAGGTCCAGCACCATAAGCACAATCGTCACAACACCCAGAAGCTGTGACTTCAAAAAAGACAGCATGACTACGCCTCCTAAAACTTGACCCCTGGAACCGCTTTGGCGGATTCGGGGACCTCGAAGAACTCCGCCTTCGTGAATCCGAACATCCCTGCCATGATGTTGGCCGGGAAGGTCCTGATCCTGACGTTATATGTTTTTACAGTCTCATTATAGCGTCTCCGCTCGACGGCAATCCTGTTCTCCGTGCCGGCCAGTTCATCCTGAAGCCTGATAAAGTTCTGATTCGACTTGATATCGGGATAGCGTTCAACGGTAACGAGCAGTCTGCTCAATGCCCCCGTCAACTGGTTGTTTGCCGCTATTTTGTCGGGGATGTTCTTCGCCCCGCCAACCTTCGCCCGGGCCTCTGTGACACCTATAAAGACCTCCTTTTCCTGTCTGGCAAAACCTTTTACAGTCTCCACAAGGTTTGGGATAAGGTCATACCTCCGCTGCAACTGATTTTCCACCTGTGCCCATGACGCCTTCACCCCTTCATCAAGCGTTACAAAACTGTTGTAAGCGCCCTTTACGCCGGAATAAAGCATCAGCAGAATCACGGCTATCACCGCCACCGTAATCAACAGGTTCCTTTTGCCTTTCGTCATCTGTATATCCCTCCCTGTCATGGGGTCA
>JAFDAR010000166.1 GCA_019313735.1 Deltaproteobacteria bacterium
TGTTGGGTGGGCTTAGTTAAGTGATGCCTTTTTCGAAAAACACCTCCTTGGGTGGTAGCAAATTTCTTGAAAAATTTCCAGTTACCTACTTGACATCACACCGCTGCTCTCTTTGCCGTGGCTATCTTCTTTAAGGCTCGTAAAACCTTATCGGGTGTGAGCGGGTAATCATTCATCCGCACCCCGATCGCATTGGATACGGCCATGAGGACAGCAGACGGGCCGGGGGACGGGGTAATCTCACCTACGCCGATGGCGTGGAAGCGATGACTGGGAAAGGGTGTTTCCAGGATTACATGTTCCATTTCGGGGAGTTCAAAAAAAGTACGCCACTTGTAGTCGATCATGTTGGGGTTCATGATCCTTCCAAGCCGTATATCGAAGACCGTCTCTTCAAAGAGCGCGCTATCAATACCGGCGGAACCCAGGCACCCATTGAGCTGATTTGTCAGGGAAAGAGGATCGATTACCTGCCCGACATCAGTCGCACCGACTACCCGGATGAGCTCGACCTTACCTGTTTCGGTATCGACTTCCACTTCGGTGAAGATCATCATAAAGTTGGGCTGACTGAAATCGGGCTCAAAACGGCCATGGCCCAGACAGGTGGAGTCATAGCCCATCCCTTTGATCCACGGGATTTTCGTCTCGGTTCTTCCTTTCACATAAACCGCTCCGTCCTTTGTTTCCAGGTCTTCCGGCAGCACATTAAACTTCGGGGCCATTCGTTCAAACAGCTGTCTTTTCGCATCTTCGGCCGCGGCTATCACCGCACTCCCGATGGCATAGGTCCCTCTGGAGCCGACAGGTCCAAGCTCAAAGGGGTTAACCCGTGAATCTGTCGGTGTAACGGAGACCCGCTCAAGGGGAAGCTGCAATATTTCAGCCACCATCTTACAGATGCTGCTTCGCTGGCCTGTGCCGTGTTCAGCCAGGCCTGAATAAATTGTGGCTGTGCCGTTGGGATCAAGTCGCACAAATGCCTCGGATACATCCTCTCCGACATCGGCATTTCCATGGACACCAACTCCTACGCCTCTCCTCTTCGCACCTTTAACGGCTGTTGGAGTAAGCCATCCCTTCCATTTTTCCTTCCAGCCGAATGTTTCCGCTCCTCGATCGATCGCGGATGAAAAATCTATACCTCTGCATACCCAGCGGATTCCATCACGCCAGTAAAAGTCTTCACCCGGTTTTACATAGTTTTTTTTAAAAAATTCAACGGGATCAAGGCCTGCCTTCTCCATCCCCATGGCAATGATGGGCGTCAACGCACACTTTAGTTCCTGACCGCCGAAACCACGTATCTGGCCTGAAGCCGTCCTGTTTGTGCATACCACTTTGGGTTTGAGATTCCAGTTGCGACACCTGAGCATAAGCTGCGCCTCTCCGCAGCCCACAGCAACCATAGCCTGGGCCGTTTCGGAAAAGGCACCCGTATTTACAAACCAATCCCCCGACACGAATGTGACAGTTCCGTCCTTTTTCATACCTACCTTTCCATAAATACGGGATCCCAGACGGACTGTAAAGGCTGCCAGGTGTTCCGCCTTCCCGTAACAGAACTTAACCGGACGGCCTGTGGCCTTCGCAAGAGCGGCAGCAGGCAAAACATACTGCCAGGACATAAACTTTGAACCATAGCTCGCTCCAACGGGACTTCCGATGGACTGTAAATTGATTGAACCCATTCGCTTTTGCAGAGCAACCTTAAACATATGGGGGCCCTGTGAAGCAGACCACACTGTTAAGGTATCCGGCCCTTCCCATGCTGCAATCACACCGGGAGGTTCCGGAGGCATTGGATTGGGAATATTCTCATAAGCGCAGTTTCCTTCAATAATAAAATCAGCCTCTTCAAGTCCCTTGTCCACATCACCTATGACAATCTCCTGGAGGGTATGGGGTCCGAAGATGCGGTTTTCCGGCGGCATCAGATTGCCGGGGAACCTGTCATACAACCGGGGGGCTTCGGGTTGCAGGGCCTCTTCCACATCATAGACCGCAGGGAGAGGTTCGTACTCGACCTTGATCAGACGGAGGGCTTCTTCGCAGATATCCTCCGTCTCAGCCGCAACAAGGGCTACCCCGTCACCGACATAACGGACTTTGCTGTCGAGAATCCGGACGTGAAGGGGTGATGCACCCCCCAACCATTCCGGGACATCTTTATGGGTGAGAACAGCCTCCACACCAGGGAGGCGCATGGCCTCAGCAGTATCTATATTTTTGATCAGGGCATGGGGAAAGGGACTTCTGAGGACCTTGCCGTAGAGCATATTGGGAATAGTAAGATCATTAATGAACTTCAGCTTTCCCGTTACGATGTCGCGGGCATCCTTTCGGGGGGTGGATTTGCCGATGAAGCGGTATTCAGTCATTGGTTACCCTCCTTTTTAACTACGGCCATTACGGCGTCCAGAACATGATAATGGCTAATACACCGGCAGAAGTTCCCTGAAAGAGCTTCTTTCACCTCGTCCACTGTGGGAGAGGGGTTCGTATTAAGGAGGGCCTTGGTGCTCATAATAATTCCCGGTGTGCAGAAGCCGCACTGGAAAGCTGTATGGTCGATAAAGGATTGCTGGAGGGGATCAAGGGTGCCGGTTTTGGGATTACTCAGACCTTCAATGGTGGTAATTTCCTTCCCTTCACATTCCACGGTTAAAAGCATGCAGGAAAGGACTGCTTTCCCGTCCAGCAACACAGTACAGGAGCCGCAGGCACCGCGATCACAAGAAATTTTCGTGCCTGTCAACCCTAATTTCTCTCTGAGGGTCTGCGCTAAAGTGTGCGAGGGGGAGACCTCGTTGGGGCCCTCTCCCAGTATGAATGAGTGAGTCTCACCATTAACGGTGAGAGTGAGTGTGTGGGGGGGGTGCTTTTTGAGTATTGATGTCATAATACTCCCTCCTTGAAAAAAAATTACATGATTATCAAGCTAACTCAGCAAGCCGAGGCTATAAGTTCATCATAAGTAACCGTGCTTGTTGAAGCGCAAGCATTGAGTAATCTGTTGAACAGTTGGCCCTTAAAGTTTCTGCGGTTAAAACGGTAGCAGAATTCATCCGGATAAGACTGT
>JAFDAR010000167.1 GCA_019313735.1 Deltaproteobacteria bacterium
GATAAATTCCACCTTCGATATCAGTGACCCGCGCGGTGATTCTATGACCGCTGAGTATAGATATACGCAAAATTCAGTGGAGGAGATCAATCTCTCTTTCAAGGGGAAGGCGACAGACTCCCTTGATCTGATGTATATCCTGAGGAAAGACGAACTCGAAAAGAAAACCCTTGAAACCACGTATGCGCTGGATTATCATAAACAGTGCTGGAGTGTGGAGCTCACTTATTCCGATTCGCCCGACGACAGGAGATTTATGATGATCTTCTCCCTCTATGGCCTTGGAAAAGTCGGCAAAGTGACGGGCAGAAAGCCCGATTAGCAGGTCGAAAAGTTTTTCGGATTTTTTCTTGACAAATGCCTCTTAATTACATATTCTCCCTCTCTTTGAGTTTAAGATATAGGTGAATTTATGAAGACATATAGTGCCAAAAAAGAGGATGTTGTGAGGGACTGGTATCTTGTTAATGCGGAGGGTAAGGTGCTTGGAAGACTTGCCGCCGAGATTGCAAGACGTTTGAGAGGAAAGCACAAACCCGTCTATACCCCGCATATAGATACCGGGGATTTTATAGTTGTGGTAAATGCGGAAAAGATTTCCTTTACAGGCAAAAAGCTTACCGATAAGATCTACTATCATCACACCGGTTATCCGGGGGGGCTGAAATCAACGACAGCCGGTAAGATGCTGGCGGAGAAACCGGAAGAACTTTTGCTCAGCACCGTCAGGGGTATGCTCCCGAAAAACAGCCTGGGGAGACAGATGCTGAAGAAGCTTAAAGTGTACAAAGGTGATAAGCACCCGCATAAGGCCCAGATGGTCAAACCGCTGGAAATATAGATCAGGAGAGAAGGAATGTCAGTAAAAAACTATTATGCTACAGGCAAGAGAAAGTCTTCGATAGCAAGGGTATGGATGAAAGAGGGGAGTGGCACCTTCGTAGTCAATAAAAGAACTTTTGATGATTACTTTACCCGTGATATATTAAAAAGATTAATTCTGCAGCCTCTCGATATAACCGATAAATCAGGTAAGTTTGATTTCTATATCAATGTAAACGGGGGAGGAAACACCGGTCAGGCGGGTGCTATCAGACATGGCATATCCAAGGCCCTGTTAGAGTATGACGAAGAATTAAAACCCGTTCTCAAGAAAGCCGGTTTTCTTACAAGAGATGCCCGGGTAAAGGAGAGGAAGAAATACGGCCAGCCCGGTGCAAGGAAGAAATTCCAATATTCCAAGAGATAAAATCAGCAATACACAGAGGGGGCTATGGCCCCCTTTTTTATTTGGAGGCAATTTTCATGTTAAAAGTGGGTATATACGGGGCAAGCGGTTATACCGGCCAGGAGCTTTTGAGGCTTTTAATCGGTCACCCCGACACGGATGTTGTTACTATCACTTCGAGGAAATTCAAGAATGTTGCAGTTTCTGAAGTATACCCGGCATTTGCCAGCACTACAGATCTGAAATTTGCGGACTCGTCTCCGGAAAATATCATATCTTCCTGTGAGGTGGTATTCCTGGCACTTCCACACGGCGAGGCCATGAAGGTAGCGCCGGAATTTGTTGCGGCCGGTATGAAAGTTATCGACCTCAGCGCCGATTTCCGCCTGAGAGATGTGTCGGTATATGAAGAATGGTACACAAGGCACACCTCTCCCGATCTGGTGCAAAAGGCCGTTTACGGACTTCCCGAATTGTACCGGGATGATCTGAAGAATGCCCGGTTTGTCGCCAATCCCGGTTGTTATCCTACCGGGATTATCCTGGGGATTGCGCCTCTGTTGAAAGATGGGTGCATTGATACGTCATCGATTATCGCGGATTCAAAATCGGGTGCAAGCGGTGCGGGGCGTGAGCTACAGTTCGGTTCGCTTTTCTGTGAGGTAAACGAGGGATTCCGGGCATATAAGATAGCATCGCATCGTCACACACCGGAGATAGAGCAGGAACTTGGACGCATTGCGAATACGGCCATAAAAATTTCCTTTGTCCCCCATCTTATTCCGGTAAGCAGGGGAATTCTCAATACAATATATGCTGATCTTCAGAATGATATATCCGAGTCTGAGATATTTGGTATCTATGAGAAATTCTACGGTGATGCGAAATTTGTAAGAATATGTAAACCGGGCAGCCTGCCGAACGTCTCTTCGGTCAGGGGTTCCAACAACTGTGATATAGGAATCGTTGTTGACGGACGCACAGGAAGGGTGATCATCGTGTCAGCGATAGACAACCTGGTAAAGGGTGCTTCCGGTCAGGCGGTGCAGAACATGAATCTTATGTGTGGTCTTCCGGAGGACACCGGCCTGGATCATATATCCCTGTTTCCTTAAGGGATCTGTGCAGGCACCGGAGAGTGGGCTACCCGATTAATCGAGAAGTGTAACTGTTCACGTAGTCAGATTATCCCGACGAGTCGGGATTTGTAACCTAAATACCTTCAGCCTAAATAGCCTGAGTAGTTACTGAGAGGTTAGATATATGAGTCTAAAGTTTTATAACACACTGACAAAGAAGAAAGAACAATTCGTTCCCATCAAAGAGAGGAAAGTGGGTATCTATGTCTGTGGAATCACCGCATACGACGTGTGCCATATCGGGCATGCCAGGTCGGCGGTAGTCTTTGATGTTATTTACAGATATCTGAAATATAGAGGCTACGAAGTAACCTATGTAAAGAATTTTACCGATGTTGATGACAAGATTATCGGGAAGGCAAATGCGGAAGGGACTGATATATACAGTATATCGGAAAGATATATAAAGGAACATAACGAAGATATGGACCACCTTGGAGTGGTCAGACCCACGGTAGCGCCCAAAGCGACTGAGAATATAAAGGGGATGATCCGGCTTATAGATACCCTTATGGAAAAGGGGCTTGCCTATGTTGTCGATGGCGATGTGTATTATTCGGTTGAAGAATTTGAAGGATACGGCAAACTGTCAGGCAGGAGTCTGGATGATATGCTGGCCGGCGCCAGAATCGATGTGGATGAAAAGAAGAAGAATCCCTTCGATTTTGTGCTGTGGAAGTCCAGCAAGGAGGGAGAACCCTGGTGGGACAGTCCATGGTGGTGGTGAAGACCTGATATTTCCACACCACGAAAACGAGATAGCCCAGTCCGAGGGTGCCACGGGGAAAGCCTTTGCGCACTACTGGATACACAATGGTTTTATAAAGGTAGAGAGTGAAAAGATGTCAAAATCTCTCGGGAACACCCTTACCATAAAAGAGATATTGACCGCCTACCACCCGGAAGTGGTGAGATTCTTTATCCTTCAGAGTCACTATAAAAGCTATATAGATTTTTCAGATGTCTCCATCGCCGAGGCAAGAGTTGGCATGGAGAGGATTTATACCATGCTGAAGAACATAAAGGATGCGCTTAATGAGGGAACTGATTTCTCCGACACTTCCGAAAAAGATCTCTCCGGAGAGGACGAGGAGGTGTGGGAGAAAGTGAGCACGCTTCCCGACAGATTCAGAGAGGCCATGGATGATGATTTTAATACAGCCATGGCGATGGGCTACATATTTGACACTGTCCGTATTATAAACGGATACATCTCAAAGAATTCTGCACCCGCCAGGGAATCGCTTTTTGTCCTGAACGAGGCAAGGGAATGTATCAGGGAGGTGGGCAAGGTGTTGGGGTTGTTTCTGGAAGATCCTGATGAATACTTCGAAAAAGACAAAGAGAGAGAAATAAGAAAGTCGGATCTGGATGTGGAAGAAGTGGAGCGGCTGATTGACGAGAGGAAAAGGGCAAGAGAATCCAAAGACTGGGGTCGCGCTGATGAATTGAGAGATCTCCTGGTCGCCAGAGGAATTGTCCTCAAGGACACACCGACTTCCACCACATGGAAGGTAGAATAACGGAACAGCGTCTCATTCTATAACTATATCAACAATCTCAAATTCTCTGATACCACCCGGAGTATTGACCTTAACCTCATCCCCTACTTCTTTTCTGAGAAGCGCCCTGCCTATGGGAGAAGTGACGGATATCTGGTTCCGGCTCATATCTGATTCAAATGGCCCTACAAGTTGATAGCGTGTTATTTCTTCCGTATGGACGTCCTCTATTGTGACAGTTGTTCCGAAAACAACCCTGTCATCTGTCAGATCCTTCAGATCGACAATAGTTGACGTGGCAAGATTGTTCTCTATCTCCTGGATCTTCCCCTGGATAAATGACTGCTTTTCCTTTGCCGCCGCGTATTCGGCGTTTTCCGAGATATCACCATGCGCCCTGGCCTCCTCGATATCCTTTATATTTGCCGGCACTTCGACCCTTTTCAGACGGGCCAGCTCTTTTCTTAATTTTTCAAATCCGGTTTTTGTTATAGGAAATTTGTTCATATCACTTTCTCCAAATTACGGCCGTTCGGATTAACCGCCGTGAAAATAGTAATGCACAGAGCCAGTATCATTCTGGCTCCATGCATTGATTTCACTAATACACTATCTTATATGCTTTTTCAACCTGTTATATGAAAATTCTGCCGGAATCCAACATGCTGCTATATTTATATATTTTGCGATTGATATTGCGGTAGAAGGAACCATGGTCGCTCGATACTATGAAGAAAGACAATAAGGTCCAGTATCCCATTCCCATCCGTGAGTGGTCGGAAGACGACCGGCCCCGGGAGAAACTGCTCAAATATGGGGAGCACACCCTCAGCAACGCGGAACTTCTGGCCATTCTGATCAGGACAGGAACGCCCGGCAGGAGCGCCGTTGATATCGGCAGAGAATTGCTGCACCGGTTCAAATCGCTTCGAGCGATGAGCAGCGTCGATATCTCCGAATTCAGGAAAATCAACGGTCTCAAAAACGCGAAGATCGCGCAGATCAAAGCCGCTATCGAACTTGGCAGGCGCATGCAGAGCGAGGAGAAGACGCTTGCCGATCCTGTCAGGCATTCCTCCGATGTGGCGAATCTACTGATGCCGCTGATGAGAGACTTAAAGAAGGAACGCTTTGTCCTGTTGTTGCTCGACGGAAGAAACGCCGTATCAGATACGATAGATATTGATTACGGCACAGTCGACAGGGCAAACCCTTATATTCGTGATATCATTCAAACGGCTATCCGGCACAACGCGCCATCGATCATCGTCGCCCACAATCACCCCTCCGGCGCGACAACCCCCAGTGAAAATGACAAGGCATTCACAAGGAGTCTGATGATGGCCGCGAAGGCAACGGGTATCAGTTTTTTCGATCACATCATCATCGGAAATGACAGCTATTTCAGCTTCGCGGACAAGGGATTTATCGGAGAGTACGAAACTAAGGCGATCAGAGAGCTGTGACCGTTTCGCAAAGAGTAGAGTTCACCTGCCTATACGTAACATAATCTGTTTTATCTATTGATAATAGTATGTTACGTTATGTTTATGATTTCACAGTTTCGTTCCCCCGTCAAGGATTATCTGTATTGGTAGCC
>JAFDAR010000168.1 GCA_019313735.1 Deltaproteobacteria bacterium
AAAAAGATAAGGTGGTAACGTGGAGATGCCTGAACTGCGGGTACGTGCACGAAGGCACTGAACCCCCCAAAAAATGCCCGGCCTGTGACCACCCTCAGGCCTATTTTGAGGTGCGGGCGGATAATTATTAACTATTCTGTCTGGGGACACGATCCCGATTATTGGGGACATGACCCGATTTAGTTTCATCAAATCGGGATCGTGTCCCCAGACAACAATCGGGATCGTGTCCCCGGTAATCCAACAGAGATGGAGATATCATGGATGACAAAATCAAGGATGCCATGCATCAGGCATATACCGGTGAGTCAAAAGCTGCTTTGAGGCTCAAGGTATTCGCGGAAAAGGCAAAGGAGGATGGATACCCTCAACTTGCCAAACTCTTCAGTGTGATCTCATTTTCCGAAGAGATTCACGGCAAGAAGGCACTTCGGTTACTCAGGGAAATCAAGAGCACTGAAGAAAATCTTGCGGACAGTTTTGAGTCGGAAACCCGGGTCGCGGGGGTTGCATACGATAATTTCATAAAGCGTGCAGAGGAGGTCGGTGACAAGGCCGCATCTCTGTATTTCAGCCAGTCTAAAGATGTAGAGGAAGTCCACGCGAAGTTATACAAAGAGGCATTGGACCATGTTATTGAGGAGAGAGAGACGACATACCACGTATGCACGGTCTGCGGGTATGTCTCTGACGGGGTATTACCTGAAAAGTGTCCCGTGTGCGGGGTCGGAAAAGAAAAATTTGTCGGATTTGAATAGGAAACAAGGAAAAGGGGGTAGCTGATATGGCTGAAAAAGGTATTGGTTGTGGCAGGCGCCCCGGCATTTTATGAGGGAACATTTAAAAAAATTAAACTCTCTGATTATCTGGGCAAGTGGATCCTACTCTGTTTCTACCCGGGTGACTTTACCTTTGTCTGACCGACAGAATTGACGGCAGTTGCCGCCCGTTATGAAGAATTCAAAAAATTAGGTGTTGAGGTGTTTTCCATGAGCGTGGACAGCGTTTTCAGTCATAAAATCTGGCAGGAAGAGGAACTGTCCAAAATGATAGAGGGGGGAGTCCCCTATCCCATGTTATCCGACGCAGGAGGCAAAGTGGGCAGGATCTACGGAGTCTATGACGAAGACGCGGGGGTAAACGTTCGAGGACGATTTATTATGGATCCCGATGGTGTCATACAGGCCATGGAGGTTTTGACTCCACCGGTAGGCAGAAATGTAGGAGAAACAATTCGACAGGTGCAGGCTTTTCAGCATGTCCGTGAGACAGGGGAGGTTATGCCTTCCGGCTGGACGCCGGGTAAACCTACCCTTAAACCGGGACCGGAGCTGGCAGGAAAAGTATGGAAGGTATGGAAACCTTAAAAGAAAGTAAAAATAAGGAGGTATAAAAGCCATGACAGAAAAACTTCAGATATATAAATGTGAGGTTTGCGGAAATATTGTAGAGATGCTGCATGAGGGCAAAGGTGAGCTCGTATGCTGCAACCAGCCTATGAAACTTTTCGAGGAGAATACCGTTGACGCGGCCAGGGAAAAACATGTTCCAGTGAAAGAGGTTGCGGCGGGCGTCATAAAAGTAAAAGTTGGTGACGTTCCCCATCCGATGGAGGAAAAACATTACATCGAGTGGATAGAGATCATTTCAGATGGAAAGGCGTACAGACAGTTCCTGAAACCTGGAGACGCGCCGGAAGCCGAGTTTCATGTTGAAGGCGGCCAGATTACGGTCCGTGAATACTGTAACCTGCACGGTCTGTGGAAAATCTGATTAGAGGTAGCCAAACCCCGTTATTTGATTGTCTGTAATGATGGAGGGGAATGATATGAATGAGGATTTGAAAAGAGCGATGAAGATGCTTTCCACTGCCCTCGAAATGGAGGAAAGAGGAAGAGCTTTTTATGAACGTGCCATCTCGACCTGTAAAAACGCCATGGGAAAAGAGATATTTCAAACACTGATGGAAGATGAAGATGTGCACGTGGGTCGTATCGGGGCTATATATGAAACCCTGAGCGGTAAACAAGCCTGGTCAGAGGAATGGAAGGAGCTTAAAATAAGGCATGACGATTTAGGGGATCTATTTAGAAATATGGCCAAAAAACATGGATCAAAGATCATTGCGGATACAAGCGACCTGGAAGCGCTTGACACAGGAATTGACTTCGAGATGAGATCCGTTGAGTTTTATGAGGAACAACTCACAAAGGCCACCAATTCCCTGGAACAAGAGTTCATCAAAAAAATGGTCACTGAAGAGAGAGGGCATCACGCTGCTCTGACAGATATGAAATTCTACCTTTCCGATCCGGCTGGCTGGTTTCGTGAAAAGGAACGAGGCGGGCTCGACGGGGGTTGATTCCTGACAATCTTTATTCATTGCCCTGTCAGGGGATGAAAATAATGAAAAGAATTTTAACACACTTCATAGCCGTTGCCTTATGTGCTTTGATATTCAATTCTCCTGTTCTGGCCGCTAAATCACCACCTGTCAAAAACGCCGTCCTGCCTGAAATAAAGCTCGTCATACCCTTAAAACACAGCGATAGAAGCTACCTTGGCCTTCCCGCTTCCGGTTTCTTCAAAATACCCGAGATCAGGGCGAGAGTGGTAATAATTGAGATTTTCAGTATGTACTGTCCTCACTGCCAGGGTAATGCGCCCAAGGTGAATGAACTATATCGTATGATAGAAGATAGCCCGAATCTTAAAGGTAAAATCAAGTTGATAGGCATCGGCGCGGGAAACTCTTCCTATGAAGTAGAGGTATTCAGGAAGACTTACGATGTTCCTTTCCCCCTTTTCGCAGATGGGGATTTTACCATCCACACTATTCTGGGAGAGGTCAGAACCCCATACTTTATAGGACTCAAAATCAGTGATGATGGGACTCACCAGGTTTTTTACTCCAAACTTGGTGGCGTCAAGGAGACCGATCAATTTCTGAAGATGATGCTTTGGCTGTCCGGATTGGAATGAAAGGTGTGAGATGAGAAAAAATCTTTTTTTAATAATATTCCCAGGGTTGGTTGCTCTCCTTTTCCTCTATAGCACCGCCCACGGCCTTTCAGGTGTCTTTAAGGATAACGTTTACAATCCAGGGAAGCTCAAGCCCACGGACAGTGTTTTAAAGGTGCAAGTGGGGGATCGCGCCCCCGGCTTCACGCTTCCCGCGGTTTCCGGGGGAGAAATCTCCCCTGACAGGTACCTCGGGAAAAAGAATGTTGTCATATCTTTCGTCCCTGCCGCATGGACACCTGTCTGTTCGGACCAGTGGCCCGGTTACAATATTGTAAAAGGCATATTTGATAAAAATGATGCCATACTTCTCGGAATTGCGGTGGATAGTATTCCGACCCTGTTTTCGTGGACAAATCAGATGGGGAATTTATGGTTTCCTGTTCTCTCCGACTTCTGGCCCCATGGCGCGGTGGCGGATGCGTATGGTGTATTACGCACTGATGGAACGGCGGAACGGGCAATTTTTATCATCGATAAGGCAGGAATCATTCGTTATATTGATGTGCACGATATAAACATAAGGCCTCGTTTAGAGTCTATTGTCAGAGAGCTGGAAAAACTCAAATAAACAGGTGAATCCTGATATGCCACCACCGATTTTGGAAGAAACACTTGAGCATCTCTATGGAAAGTACAACAGGCGCG
>JAFDAR010000169.1 GCA_019313735.1 Deltaproteobacteria bacterium
CTTTTTATCGCGTCTAATATAGCGGATGCCTTCCATATGAACATCCCGCTGTTCCAGAAAAATCTCCCATCTTTGAGAAACGCCTCCGCGGTTGCAGGGTCCGGTTTCTCGCGGAACGACTGTACTTCATATATTTTAGTTTCTCCTATGGTGCTGGCAATCCTGCCCTTCTCCATATATCCATACCCTGTCTCGGGCCATTCGGGTTTTATGCCTATGGTGACGAGGCAATCTCTCATCTTCGCCATTTCGCGCGCGGTGGTGAGTGAGGCGAGGAAGCTCTTCGTATCCGCGATGAGATGATCGGAGGGAAGCACAAACATAACGGCGTCAGGGTTTCTCTTTCTTATGTGTATCGCGGCAAGGCCGATACATGGCGCGGTGTTTCTCCCCACCGGCTCAATCAGTATATTTTCGGCCGGAAGTTCGGGAAGTTGTTTTCTAATTTCATCGGAATGGCTCACGCCGGTGACAATCAGGACATTGTCCTTCCCCACGAGGGGAGTCACCCTGTCCACTGTGTATTGTATGATGGTTTTCTCGCCTGTAATGTTCAGCAGGTGCTTTGGCCTCTTTTCTCTGCTCAGGGGCCAGAACCTGGTTCCTTTTCCTCCAGCCATGATCACCGCATACATATTATACCCTTCCTAACCTGATATCGCCTTCTCTTAAATCTATCGATTGCGTATTACCTGTTTACGCGTTATTACGAAACCATCTCTTCTATGATTTTCCTTACAGGTTTGATCTCGTGAATTCGGGCGCTGATCTGCCCCGCACCCGCCGGGAAAAGATCAAAGTTTCCCTTACCCCATGCCTCGGGAACATTCATAAGATTGTATTCTTTTGCAAGGTCTGTTTCCGGATCACTCATCTGCGCTTTGAGCTTGGGATTCACAATAACCCTCATCATCATATTTCCCAGTGGCAATAGCGTTGTACCACCATCCGAGCAATTTATGATTGCCTCCTTCCACGCTTTTGGCGCGGAGCTTTCCTCCGAGGCCAGGAATCGAGTGCCTACCTGAACGCCTTCCGCCCCCAGGGCAAGCGCCGCCCTATACCCGCGTGAATCGGCAATGCCGCCGGCTGCCACCACGGGAACCTTCACATGGTCCACTACCAGGGGAACAAGGATCATATTCGAGGATTCAGGATTAACAGAGCGCAGTCCCCCCGATTCTGCTCCGGAAACAACCAGCCCATCCACACCGGCATCCTCAGCCTTTACGGCATATGAAAAGGCAAGCATCACGTGAAGGCCTTTCATGCCCAGTTCATGGAGCAGCGGGTACAGGTTTCTCGGAGAACCGGCAGAGGTAGTCACGGTTTTTACTCCCGATTCGGCCAGCACTTCCAGAATCTCCGGGTTTAGGGGATTCATCGTCATGAGGTTCGCGCCGAACGGCTTATCGGTCAGTTCCCTCACATCTCTCGCAAGTCGCTTTGCCTCTTCCGCATTGCTTATGAACCCCATTGCCAGCATTCCAAACGCCCCTGCTTCACAGATTTCAGCGACCAGTTTCGGGCTGTTCGTGGCCCCGATAGGACCCTGAATAATGGGATATTTGCACCCAAGAATATCCAATAATCTCGACATAAAGAAACCCTCCTTTCTTACAGTGAAAAAAAATTAATACCAGTGGGGACAGGTTTAAACCTGTCCCCGACTATTTTTCTGCTCAAATCTAAGAACGGAGCGTACCAGATTTTCCGTCGTATACTGACCGTTCGTGATCTGGGCAAAATTATGCTCACCACCGAAAATGTCCTGAATTATCTCTTCTACTGTATATCCTCTGTCCTTCAAGTTCTTCGCCTTCTGTGAAAGATTTTCCAGATAATCCATGCACCCTTCAAGGGCAGCCCTGCCGTCTTCAATTATCTTGCCCATGGATGTAAACAGCACCAGTCTCTCCGTTTTAAAATCCAGCAGTCTTTTCATTGATTGTATGGTTTCACCCATATCCTCCTCCGGCCTGATAAACTTCAGGGTCTCTCTTGAGAATATGTCACCGGAAAAGCACCAGCCCTTCTCTCTTTCCAGAAGGGCCACATGCCCCACGCTGTGGCCGGGTGTCTCTACCACATCATACCTGAAATGCCCAGTCCTTATCACTTCGGGTATCGGCCTTACCTCCGTCGGCACCGGATAGCCCCAAACCGTTTCCTGGTAGGGGTATAAAAAAGCCTTCCTTCCTATCAGGGGGATAGATTCGGGATGCGCGTATATGTCCACATTGAATCTGTCTTTAATGAGATGATTGCACCCGATATGGTCCTCATGAAAATGTGTGTTTACAACCATGTCCAGCTTCTTGCCTTCGAGATACGAAGCCAGTTCTTCCGCTGTATAGTCGCAGCCGGTATCTATCAGAAGGCCATCCACGAGGTAGGCGGAGACCCAGTATATCGGCACACCATCTATCACCCGGCTCATCCTGATCTGAGTGACCTCCTCAAACTGCGCTATCTCAATCATTGAATTCCTTTCTCCTCTTTTCCAAAATGAAAGGACTGTTATTCTGTCATATCAGAATAAACACCATTGTTACTCCCAAAAACTATAATAATCTTATGTCCGCAGTCAATATATTTGTTTTGTTCCGTTTTCCATTTCATTTAATAGAGACACACTTGTGAAAAGTCACTTCGGGGCGAAAACTAACTTTTTAAAAGGCCGTTAAGATTGAGAGCTTGACAATGTCATAATGAATAATTAAATATGAAGACACTGGAGGAAAAAATGACTGTAAAAAAATTGCTGGAACATGCCGAGAAATTTGAGGTAGATACCTATAAGCTATCCCGGAATTTCAGAGAAAATCACATTTCATTCACCGGGGCACCCGAAAAGCATCCCTATGCGGATGACAAGATTATACTTATCCCTGATCCGTTCAGCGCCAATATATCATATTATGAATTTGCCGCAGCCGATATTGCCGGTGTGGAAGAACTGCCCAACCTGGTTACAATGGAGGGAACGTCTGTAAAGATATGTCGTGTGTGGGTGAAAAAGGGAAGCATAGGCGTGAGGTCCGCACCCTTTATTGTCGAGGATAC
>JAFDAR010000170.1 GCA_019313735.1 Deltaproteobacteria bacterium
TATTACCTGGGCGGGAATATCAGGATGGAGGTTCATCCCCTGGTCAACATCTTTTTTACCGTTATCAACAACATGGATGATCCGTCCGGCATACTTCAGCCGCGCCTTACATGGAATATCACACAGGACCTTCAGCTTACCTGCGGCGGGAATATATTCTATGGCGGACGGGGCACAGAATATGGCGGCTTCAAAATGCCACCCTCCGATATCCTGATTAAAACACCCGACAGTGCCTATATGTGGCTTGCCTGGTACTTTTGATTTCTTACAAGTGTATCACTTTTAGAATTCGGAAATTTGCTTGAGGATGTGTATCACTTTTAGAATTCGGAAATTTGCTTGAGGATGAGCTGAACGGTATGAAGGCACTTGGAATCATTATTTTCCTGGTTATCGTCACATGCATTGTGTTGTATGCGGCAAGGCCTGCCCCATTCGACGAGGCCCGGTGGCGAAAGGCTGTGAAAAATCAGAGCATCGAAAAACTGTACGCACCCCATTTCACTGATGGAAAGTACTTCAACCCCTGGATGCCTCAGCAGCGGGTAAAGTTCCGGCAATTTCTCAGATGGAAATTCTCAAGGAAGAGCCACTACACAGAGGAGGAAAGAGATTACAGGCCAAAGATCATATCCCGGTTGCGTGAGCGGATCAATGCTCTCGCGGGTGAAAAGGATTTTATCGCGTGGATCGGTCATGGCTCTTTCCTTATGCGCCTTCAGGGGGAATACTGGCTCACTGATCCCATTTTTTCCAAACGGGCATTGTTTCCGAAAAGAGTGACTCCGCCCGCACTCACCGGGGATGACCTGAGAAAACTTACTGACAGGGTGAATGTGATTATTTCTCACAATCACTATGATCACCTGGATGCCAAAAGCATTCGTTCCCTGCCCGAAAAATCACGAGTGTTTGTGCCGCGTGGTCTCAAGCAGTATGTATCGTCTCTCCACGACGGCGTTGTCACGGAACTTGACTGGTGGGAAAGCGTTGATCTTCCCGGTGGCGCCAGACTGGTGTGTCTGCCCGCGCAACACTGGTCACGGCGGATAGGACAACCCGTCAACAGCACCCTGTGGGCAAGCTTCATGGTGATTACGTCGGACACCTCGGTTTACTATGGCGGGGACAGCGGATATTTCGTCGGCTACAAGGAAATAGGCAGGCAATTTCCGAACATCACCTACGCGCTCCTTCCCGTTACCGCCTATCATCCCCGCTGGTTCATGCATTACGCTCATATCAACGCGACTGAAGCAATTGATGCGTTCAGAGATTTGGGCGCAAAATATTTCATTCCGGCCCAGTGGGGCACCTTTCATCTCGGAGATAATCCTCCGGGGTATCCTGCACTTGATCTCAGAAAAGCGATGCGCGAACAGGACGTTGATCCCTCCCGGTTCATAATCATGGATATCGGACAGATTACACCGGGACAAGGGGTCAAGTCTACGTTTGGCTTATGCCCTTGATTTTGACACATAAGGAGTATGAGTAACCCATTATGGATATAGTGTGAGGGCTTCTTGTATCATGTAATGAATAGATGAAAAATTGGTCTAACCATTCATTCCGACCAACCGCTTAACAGCAGCGGCTGAATTCAACATTAGGCATGTTTTTAATTAGAACCGTCCCGATTATTTCCGATTATTTCCTCTACTCAAGACCGAAGATCTTTCCGAGGTTGAGGTATCTTCTCATCCACGATTCCGGCTCAGGCTGACTCAGATCAACCCCCGTGGCTTTAATAATGGAGGGGAGGATGATAAGCGCCCCGACCGTTGTGGTAATCATCGTCATTGCCATGAGTAGTCCAAACAACTGTACCGGTAAGAAGCTGGAAACGAGAAAAATGAGGAATCCGAAGATAAGGGCAATTGAAGTGAAGACTATCGCCTTGCCGGACACGGCAAGTGTTTCGGCAATGGTTTCATCGACGCTCAAGCCGCGCGCCCCGTGGTGTCTGAAGGTATTCAAAAAATGTATGGTATCGTCCACTCCGATCCCGATGGTGATTGCGGCAATAATGGATGTGGCCATATCGAGGTTTATTCCGAGCCATCCCATAATACCGAAATTAATGATGACGGCGGCGCTCATGGGGATTAATGCCAGGAGTCCCGCCTTGATACGGCCAAACAGGAGCATAACAATAATCCCTACGACAATCAGGGAAAGGAAAAGGCTCTGCAATTGACCCTTGACAACATAATATACGAATTTAATCTCCATTTTTGGAAATCCGGTAATACTGTAAGAGTATTGATCGGGTAAATTTCTGACCAGGTGTTCGGATATTTTATTAAAGGTGTTCTTCGTCTCCGTCGTGCCTACACGTTTTCCTTCCTCTTCATATAACCGTGCAAGGATATTACATGTTTTGAAATCGATATCGGTGAATGGTTCAAATTGATCAAATCTGCCGTCCGAATCATCATCATCGCCGGCATAGATCTCCAGATAATCGATGATGTCCATACGATTTTCAGGGATTTTGTAAAAAGAGGTGTCGTCATTGTTCATGGCCATATGCATGGTTTTGATAAAATCGGGGAAGGAATCAGTTCTTCCGATATTGAGATCGGAGTTTTCTTCAGATACCAGCCACTTTCTCATATTTTCTATCATCGTTAGAAATTCAGGGTTTTTAATGCCGTCTATTTTCCCTGAGTCTATAAGAATAATGAAGGCCTCGACACCGCCGAATTTACTGCCCACTGTATGGACGTTTTTCCGAACCGGATCATTCTCTTTAAGGTAATTCAGAAATACCGTTTCCACCCTGAGGTGGAAGAGGCCTATGATGGAAAAGACGATCAAAGCACTGGCCACGGCCAATACCTTTTTATAATGGATAACCGCTCCCTTCGTCATCAGTGTGATTATCCTGTCGACGACCGTCACCCCAACGGTCTTATCCCTTCGAAGAAGCAGGGAAGGCGTTTTGCTGGGCAAGAGCACAAGGACGGCGGGTATCATCGAACAGGAGATAAACACGGCAAACATGACACCGATGGCGGAGAAAAATCCCCATCCCCTGATGGCGGAAACCTGGCTGGTCGTGAGGGTCATGAAGGCTATAAAGGTTGTCAGTCCTGCCAGAAGCACAGTCAAGGAGATATGAGACATTGATTTACTCAGGCTCGACCTCTTATTATTTTCGGTAATCGTTTGAAAATCGGCGTAGTACTGGTTGAGGATATGTATGGAATAAGAACTTCCCACGGCAATTATCAGTGGCGGAAGCGATATGCCGACGGCCGTGATTTTGTACCCGAGGTAGCCCATGAGACCGAGGATCCACAATTCTGCCATGCTGAGCGTTATAAAGGGAAGCAAAATACCGCGGAATGATCGAAAATTAAAGTAGAATACGATTGTGACAATGAACATGACAATAGGGACAAGCATGCAAAGATCTCTGTGCATGTAATTATGAAAAGCGATATTGACAATAGGGACACCAGTGGTCTTGATATCCAGTTCGCTGTGGCTGTTAATAATCTCCGCGACCTCTCTCGCAATCGTGTCCTGGTCTGTCAGGTTGATAAACCTGATTAGTACACAGAAATCGGTTATCTCGCCGGTATCAGGATTCAAGGCATAAAGACCCCTTTCAAAGGTGGGATTTCGCCTCAGTTTCTTTTTGAACTCACCCATTTCTTTCGCTGTTGAGGGGAGTATTCGTTTTCCATTGTCGTCTTTTTCAATGAGGTCATATGCTTCGAGTGTATCGTTTTCGCCGGTTATATCCTGTGCCGTAAGAGGAGAAACAATTGTATCAATAACTTCACACCTTTTAAACTCTGTGGAAAGGAGTATCTTCTTTCGTAGTTTTTTCAGGTCGCCTCTGTCTAATGTGTCGATTTTACCGAAAGTACTCTTGATTTTTCTCTTCAATTCTCTCTGAAAGACCTTGTCATTATGAAAATGCCCGATGAGATTACTATACCGGACCTCTCCCCGTGACATAATGGAATCGAATTTCCTGAGTCGTGATTCCTCTCTCTCTTCATCGAAATCCTTGTACTCCTCAAAATCTACCAGAAAATCGTCGATTTTCTGAAAGGTCTCCGGGCTCCAGAGATCATCATCAGTAACCGCCATAATTACGAATCTTCCATTATCACCGTAGATGTCCTTTATACTGTTATAGTAGAAATATTCATAATCGCTCTTGGGCATAAATGCCTCTATGGCATTGCTAAATTCCAGCTTCAGCATTCCCGGAGCCAGCGCCGCTGTTATAAAAACCAGAGCAACCAGAGTCAGTATCGGTTTTCTTAAAACGAAATCGATGTATCTGTCCATGCGGGGCTCCTTTGTTTATAATCCCGAGTGTTGTGCTCTATTCAAATTGATCTTCCCGTTCAAGGCCAAGGATTTTATCGATATTAAAATATCTATTTAACCAGCTTCCCGATTGGAAGTTGGGGGCTCAAGAGCAAAGATTTGCCCCCATTACTCCCGAAACGTTTCAGCACGTTGTGGAATTAATTCAAGTCTGATCCTATTTTGCTCCTGAAGGGATGAGCCCCGATATTACCAGGAATAAATGGAGGGCGATGTGGGATTCGGACCCACGACCTTTGGCTTCGGAGGCCAATGCTCTATCCAACTGAGCTAATCGCCCTTAAATTTGGCTT
>JAFDAR010000171.1 GCA_019313735.1 Deltaproteobacteria bacterium
CACTATGGTGATATTGTAGGTTCCGAAGAGGACGCGAGGAGATTCAAGGGTCTTTGCGAGGTGCCGGTTGACATAAAACAGGCCTGAATTTTTCTGATGGCACTTGACACGGTTGGATTGATGTTTATTATATGTTCTGTTGAGGTCATAAGAAACTTTTTAGCTTTAGAAACAAGTTTAAGGGAGGAGAATAGAGAATGAAGATTAGACCATTACAAGACAGAATCATCGTCAAGCGTCTTGACGAAGAGGAAAAGACAAGAGGGGGAATCATTATCCCTGACACCGCCAAGGAAAAGCCCATGGAGGGTGAAGTAATAGCCGTTGGAAACGGCAAGAAGACGGATGACGGTAAACTGATCAAGCTGGATGTAAAGGCCGGTGACAGGGTACTGTTCGGCAAGTATGCCGGAACCGAGGTCAAGATAGACGACGTTGAACACCTCATCATGCGTGAGGACGATATACTCGGAGTAATTGAAAAATAACAATCTGATTATAAGAAGGAGGAAGACTTAATGGGAGCTAAAATTTTAAAATATGATGAGGATGCCAGAAAGGCCATCCTTACAGGTGTTAATACACTTGCTGATGCCGTCAAGGTGACTCTCGGTCCCAAGGGACGGAATGTAATACTGGAAAAATCTTTCGGCGGCCCCACGGTCACGAAAGATGGCGTGACTGTCGCGAAGGAGATAGAACTGGAAGACAAATTCGAGAATATGGGCGCCCAGATGGTCAAGGAAGTTGCCAGCAAGACAAGCGATATCGCCGGTGACGGCACAACGACGGCCACGATACTTGCCCAGGCTATTTACAGAGAGGGCGTGAAGGCGGTTGCTGCCGGCAGTAATCCCATGGACGTTAAGCGAGGGATTGAAGCGGCTGTGAATGTCGTGGTCAAGGAACTTGAGAAGATGAGCAGCCCCACGAAGGACCAGAAGGAGATAGCTCAGGTTGGAACAATCTCCGCCAATAATGATGAAACGATAGGCAATATCATTGCCGAAGCCATGGGCAAGGTCGGCAAAGAAGGTGTCATCACGGTGGAAGAGGCGAAGGGTCTGGAGACGGAGCTGGAGGTCGTGGAGGGAATGCAGTTTGACCGGGGATACACGTCTCCCTACTTTGTGACCAATGCCGAGAAGATGGAGGCGGTCATGGAGGAGCCACTCATACTGATCCATGACAAGAAGATAAGCAATATGAAGGACCTGCTCCCCATCCTCGAGCAGATTGCCAAGATGGGAAAACCCCTTTTGATCATAGCGGAAGACATTGAAGGAGAGGCCCTCGCGACGCTGGTCATCAACAAGATCAGGGGTACACTGAATGTAGCCGCTGTCAAGGCTCCGGGATTCGGCGACAGGAGAAAGGCGATGCTGGATGATATCGCTGTCCTGACCGGGGGCAAGGTGATTTCCGAAGAGATGGGTTCGAAGCTGGAAAATGCCCAGATCGAGGATATGGGAAACGCGAAGAGGATTGTCATAGACAAGGACAATACGACGATCATAGACGGAGCCGGCGACAGGGCCAGCCTTGAAGGTCGCGTGAAACAGATCAGGGCGCAGATAGACGAAACAAGCTCTGATTACGACAGGGAAAAACTCCAGGAGCGGCTGGCGAAACTGGTTGGCGGCGTTGCCGTTATCAAGGTTGGAGCGGCCACGGAGACGGAGATGAAAGAGAAGAAAGCGCGGGTCGAAGACGCACTGAACGCCACCAGAGCGGCTGTTGAGGAAGGAATTGTCCCCGGCGGTGGGGTGGCATACATCAGGACTCTCCCGGCGCTTGAAAAAATAAAGCTGGAAGGCGATCAGAAGGTTGGCACAGATATCGTCAGGAAGGCTATAGAAGAACCACTGAAAACCATAGTCAAGAATGCCGGTTTTGAAGGTGCTGTTGTTGTGGAGAAGGTAAAAAGTGGGAAGGGTGACTACGGGTTCAACGCGAGAACCGACACGTATGAGAATCTTGTCAAGGCAGGGGTTCTTGATCCTACCAAGGTGACGAGATACGCGCTCCAGAATGCGGCGAGTGTCGCGGGCCTGATGCTTACCACTCAGTGCATGATTGCCGAGAAACCGGCTCCGGAAAGTGGTGGAGGAATGCCTGCAATGCCTCCGGGAGGAATGGGCGGAATGGGCGGAATGGGCGGCATGATGTAGCCTAAGATTTATCGGAATATGATTCTTAAAGAGGTCCCTTGTTTAACGAGGGGCCTCTTTTTTTGAATAATCGGGGACAGGTTTAAACCTGTCCCCACTGGTCAATCCCCTTTTCTGTTATGATAGCGGTTATGTATCGTTTGGGGGTTACATCGAAGGCGGGATTGTACGCGTTGAATCCCTCGGGCGCGATTTTTGTGCCGTGGAATCCGAGTACCTCCTCCGCTTTTCTTTCTTCAATGGGGATTTCATTGCCGGTTCCTGCCCGGCGGTCTAAAGTGGAAATGGGTGCCGCCACATAGAAGGGCACCCTGTTTTCTTTCGCCAGAACGGCAAGACTGTAAGTCCCGATCTTGTTGGCCACGTCACCGTTGGCAGCGATACGATCCGCGCCCACTATAACAAGATTGACCATACCCCGCTTCATAAAGGAGCCGGCCATGCTGTCGGTTATGAGCGTGGCGGGAATGCCTGCATTTTTCATCTCCCACGCGGTCAGTCTCGCTCCCTGGAGGAGGGGTCTGGTTTCGTCAACCAGGACATGAATCTTTTTCCCCTCTTCATGAGCGGCACGTATAATGCCCAGCGCGGTTCCATATCCGCCGGTCGCGAGCGCCCCGGCGTTGCAGTGAGTCAGTATAGTATCCCCATCTTTTATCAGGCACTTCCCATAAGTTCCCATCTGCCGGTTCGCGTGGATATCTTCTTCCAGAATACTCAGGGCCTCTTCTGTCAGGGCCTTTTTTACCACATCCGCTTTTATATGAGGGGTGGACGCGAATTCCTTCTCAAAGCGGGACTTCATCCTGTCTATGGCCCAGAACAGGTTTACAGCGGTGGGTCGGGTCCGCAGGTAATATACCTTTCTTCATGTGGAAGCGCCCTCTGGTCGATCATAACCACGGCGCCCCTGTCCCAGGATATGGTCTTTATCATGGCGTCAAAAGTTTCTTTTTAAGCAGATCATTCACAATGTTTGGATTTGCCTTGCCTCCGGTGGCCTTCATCGTCTGCCCCACGAAGAAACCGAAAAGCTTCTCCCTGCCGCTTCTGTAC
>JAFDAR010000004.1 GCA_019313735.1 Deltaproteobacteria bacterium
GAACCAATCCCCCTATAGCAATTTATGTGCCAACTAATAAATCTGGCTTCTTGAACCATGGATTAGCTCTGAGCGCTCGTTTCACTCGACTCAGAGCTAATCCTTTATTTGTTAGCCATTTCAAATAAAGATCGTTTGTTTGTTCCTTCTCTCTTTACCGATCTTCTCTTCTTTCAAGTTACGGATATCGACAACTGCCCCATAATTAATAAATACATCGTAGAATTTATCATAATTATCCCCCCAATAAATCATAGCGCATGACATTGGCGCACCCTTGCCGCCTTTCTCACCGTTCTCTAAAAATTTTAATCTGGTATCATATAAAAAGCATATTGATATCGCTTTCCCAAAAATAGTTTTTTTCCAATGTCCTGTATTGGTAGCAACTGGCACTAAAGCTAAAACTTCTGAACCATATATTTCGTGAGCTTCGGCACAACGAGATAACCAATGTTTAATTGAGGTTCCATTAGCCTTATTAATACCATAAGGTGGATTTACATATATCGTAGGATAGTTCCATGATTCTCTTAATCCATCTTTCATTGGTAATAAATACTCTACTTCAGCATTCACAATGGAATATTTACTTGAACATGGGTCTAATGCAATTTTACCATCAAAAACTTTTTTGACAGCTTTTACATAAATTTCAGGAGTTCCCCACTCTTGACTTTTAGTGTTTATTTTTCTTCCTGCTGTCATTTAAGAATAGTACTCCATTGTTTTTTGTGTAGTGTTTGAATCTCCGCTCTAAGTTTTTTTAGATTGCCTTTTACAGGAGAAATCATGTTAAACCAACCTTCAACCCTTTTTTTATTTGTCGAAAAATATTCGAGAAGTTGAGTATCTGCTTCAATATTCATTTGAACTTTGGTAAATTGATTTTTTTTCTTATTAGCTGAATAGCTCGCTAAGAACGCCTTTTTTATGTTTGTATATTTTGGCAATGGATTAAAAATAACTTCATCAATGAATTCGGTTATTCCAATATCTGTTAGAAAAATTAGCCAATCATAAGACTGCGCCAGCACCTTAAGTTCTTTATTGTGATCATCCGCTGTAAACCAATTTCCATGATTGCTAACGACACCAACTGTCAAAATAAAATTGTGGAGCAAACGAGAATTATTAGAATTAATTACTTCTTCAAGAAGTTTATGATAAGGTTTTGAATGTGTTACAATATTATCTTGATAGATGATTCCATATAGCTCACCATTTTCAAGCCTAACTTTCTGTAATGATGAAACTGATTTAGCAACATATGCCCCTTGTTTTGCTTTTTCAATTGTTTGCGGCCCTTTCTTTGTGCCCTCCTCAACTCCAACTCTTTTACATTCAAATATAGTATAAGGAATAACGCCTTGCTCTGTAACCGAAATTCTGAATTTTTTGTTACTAATTTCAATGATTGAAGCCACAAGATATGAGTGATTACTAATTGCTATTGTGCAGGCATTTCTTAAGATGCCGTCTTTTGATAATAAATTGTTATTAGCTTTTTTGAAACTGTTAATCTCAATTTGTTCATTGATTTTTCTTAATAATCTTGTAGCCGTCAATGAACGACCGTCATTTTCTATCTCTATTATAAATTCTTCATAAATTGGATGAAGCGAATACTCTACATTATGTGTTATATCTGGGTTTCCAAATTCGGGTATTCTTTTTTCAATTGATATTGAGTTATTGAGCCCCCATGACTTAAGAAGATAAAATGTTAGGATCTCGACAATGGTTCCTAAAGCTCTTCCTGCCGCTTTTTTAGAATCTTTTGCATATCCGAAAACGTTTTCTGTAAGAGCTTTTTGTAATTGATCAACTGAATCATACGACATGTTTATTCTCCATTCTGGTGGCTAACGACCAAGGTCACTTGCGCCGCCTACAACCTTGCCGCGTCAGCGTCGCCGCGCTTCACGGCGTCAAGTGAACCGCCTGGTTCTGCAATTGCTGTTCATATTTTTATATTGATAACCTGTATCTGACCGTGCTCTTAGAAAACAGCATTATTCCTCCACTAAACCGTAGCCTATCATTTCGCCACGTACCTCCTGAATCTCACGGTTTAATTGAGTGACATACTCGTTGGCTACCTGGGAGAACAAATCCTGGCCGATATCTTCCAACTTAATTTCAAACTCTCCTTCTTTAATTCGAGCGATCAGCTTATTGAAAGCGCTTTTGACCTCATTCGGTTTGTCCTCAGAAATAGGGATATTGATCTCTTCATCACCGGTTTCGATTTTGATGAAGTGTTTTTCTTCAAGTTCCACCACCGTGGCTTTAACCGTTTCCATAGATTGTCCCTCTCTCCCCAAATGCTTCTTCGCCCCCTTCTAAGGTTTTCATGCTGACTTTCTTCCAATCAAGCCAGTCATTTTCATCATTCGGATTTACTAGATTGTTTGAGAAGGGGTTTCCTATATAAGTGGTGTAACCAGCTGGGCCGTGGAGACGGTAAACTGAGCTGTAAGGAAGTGTACGCACTGCAATATTCGCATCATGTGTCGAAATGATGACTTTCTTTCCAGCACGAGCCCGTTCCTTAATCAAAGGCACGATAACATCGTTGATATACTCGTTGCCGAGGCTCCGTTCCGGCTCATCAAGAATGTAGACCTCCTTATCAGCTTCCAGCTCCTTTTGAAGCATAACCATCGAGGCTTCGCCGCTCGATGGAGAATACGGCTGGTCATTAAGCGCAAAATACCGTTTGAAAAGTAACAACTCGTAAACTGTTTCTATCTTCTCAACATCATCTATCGCGTTGAGATTAGCTATGTGCTGAAAAAGGTCATCTTCATAAACATGCTTGAGGATTTCTCTAACTGTCTTTGCGAATGCTTTCTGTGGACCTTTATTTACATTCTTTAGTTTGTTGAGCGCCCCATCGGTAATTGTTCCGTCTTGGAACTTAAATTCTGTTCGTAGCTCCAATTCTCCTTTGTTTGGCCCGAGACTTCCAATAGATTCCTTGAGCATTTTTATCTTTGTATCCACACTCTTAATGATTTCGGATGCATTGGCTTCAATCCTCACCCGGTTAAGTGCATACTCGCGAAATCCTGTTGTTGTTGGTTTGGCTGGCGTTCCAGCTTTTCGTTCAACTTCGGTACGAAATTTCTCAATTGCTGAATTCAACAAATTAATCTCTTTCCATCCAGAGTATCCATCCCACTCCCTATTACTCATCCGTTCAAGCAGACCCGAAAGAATACGAGTAACCTCCTCGATTTCCTCCGTACTCAATTCCTTCTTTACCGACGGATGCTCCTGAAGGAACTCTATGAATTCTCTTGTCTTTTTTACACCGTCATTAAATTCTAAAAATTCGCGCTTAGCACCACCTTCTTCTTCTGGCTCGATGTCCTTTAGCTTAATTTTCTTCGCGTTTTTGTTTGTAGATTTTATGCGAAAATAGATCTCGTATTTTGATAAGCTCGTGATGCCGACCTCGGATGCTTCTCTGATTTTTTCAATTTCATCTTTACAATAGTTTATGCCATACGAATTAAGATTAAGAGAAAGATCACGACCCTTTGTATCAAAGAGTTCATCGAGCCGGTCGCTCGCCGATTCATAGACATGTGCGTCGATACCGGCATCAAGATAATGTTTTGCTATTGCCATAAGAATGCAGGATTTTCCTGTTCCTTTCGGCCCAAAAACAACATTAATGTCGTTAAAAACTTTTAGCTTTAAGAGCGTGGAATCCTCAAACGGCGTAAGAATAAGATCTTCAGCTACCTTCTTGTCTAATATGGTGTTTATCGTCGTTGGATCTTTCTCTAGCAGTAAACAGAAATGGTCAAAACTCTCAATGGGAAGCCGGAGATCCGGCAGGTCACAGGCTTGCTCTTCATAGGTTGACCAATCATGAACATCAGAACCGTAGATTGAAGCGTACCCGTGCGAAATATATATTCCTGCCGAAATCGAGTTGGATACCTCTTTAATCACCCGACCAGGATTTGCGGTCCCTGCTATTAACTTTTCAAGCGCCTCGTCAGACAGGTTAGGCGTCTTCTGCTTATAGTGCGTTACGTATAATGGATTGAAGTCATCGAATATTTCAAGCACCTGTTCGATATTGCATATAAAGCTATCTGGAGTGAAGCCTTCGGTAATTTTACCCACGCTCTCGAAAAACTCTTTTGCCATTTGGGGCGATACAATCACTATCAAATGCCCCCGAACACCATCCTCTTTCACATCTAATTCTACTCCCGGCCAAACTTGGGCATTATCATCCATTATGCCCACGATTTCTGTAAATTGATCCAAATCGAAGACATTGTGATTTGTAATCGCAATGATTCCGACATCAGTGGACTGAATCATTTCACAGAAATCACCAGAAGCGATTTCCCTTGTGGGTGCATCGCCTGACTTGCATTTTTTCGTATGAGAATGGATGTCGATTTTCATTTAATTAAATTTCATCCTGCAGAACAAGTTATTCTATAGTTCTGCATATCTCCACATATATCGTGATATACAGCTAAGTGATTCCATGGTTTCTGCTCAACTCCATAACTATAATGAGTTGTTTCATGGTGTTATCTAACAATAAATTATCTTGATTGTCCAGTCCAATATTTCCGCAACCGTCAGGACATACCTAAACCGTTATGAAAATAATTTATAACCTCTTGACAGATTTTTTGCAATAAGATATTTTGGCCTGAAATCAGGGTTTTCTGACTCAAGAAGGGGCTTTTTACACGATTATTCACATTTCATGTAAAAACACCTGCAGAGAAGGGCTGGGGTCATTTCCCGTCTGTTTCGGGAAATGACAGGGGCCACCAGTGTGGAATTGCACATACGGCTCACGAGGATGGCCTGTATTGAGACTTTAGCCCCCCGCTGGTATGATAATAGCATACCTTATAACCCCGGTAACAGCTTCATTACGCTGGCGGATTGCTTCCCGGATTTCACCAAGTCGAAGGCTCTCTTTTTCACTAACACCGCCTCCGTGGAATTCCCCTTGCTTGCCAGCTCGTCGCTGTACTCGCTGATCTGTTCTGCCGCTTTGGAATATTCGCTTGTGGTTTTCAGTTTTTCGATTGCGTCTGACCAGCTCCACCCGGCACTAACCTTGTAAGTACCGCTCATGCCGGCGTAGGCCTGGCCGTACCACTGTACCCCGGAAATAATCATGGCCGGTTTGGCGCCCAGCGTGATCTGTGTACTGCCGTGTCTGATTTTTTCCAGGGACCCGTCCAGCTGGTACGGTATTTCAGGCCGCCATTTGATTGCCCGTAATGCCAGCCGCTGTATAACTGGGTTGGCAATGTCCCCCGTCCCGTTTTTTAGTACCCTGTCCAACGCTCCCCGCGCCAGTTTTACCAGGTCGTCATAACCTATCCCGCTAACCGTGGTTGTTCCGGTCCCGTCCGGGCTGGTCTGGAGATCGAGCTTGTTCATGTCTTCATTGAGATTGATATACGCCTGGCCGATAATCGCACCGTAGATGATAATACAGGCCATATACTCACTGATCGCGCGTTCGGGGCCTGTGCCTACTGTTGCCATCGACATATTTGACTGCGCGGCTTTGGCCAGCCAATTAGCGCGGACCAGATCAATTATCCCCGGACTGATTTCTGCCGACAGCCCGAAATCCCTGGCCAGCTTGGGCGCGGTAACCACGCGACACCGGCAAAACGGTTCGATCCCACCTTCTTCCAGCTCTGCAATCCGATCCAAAAACAGCGTTTCCAGGTTCACAGTAATGTCCATACTCCGGTTTGCCATAGCGTTCTTTACGGCCTTGATCACATCCGATGTCTGCAGGTCCCGCCCTGTGGTTTTGCTCTCTGATTTCTTTTTGCCGGTAGTTTCCTTTTTTTCCTCGCTTGTTTTTCCTGTCTGTGATTTTTCCTTTATTACTTTTTTCGATTTCCCTGTTTCCACCGAGGCATTGAACGCCTGGGCAGATAGGGTGGTAAAACTAAAAATCAGGATTGTTAAAATTATTGTTATTTTCCTCATTGGTTACCTCCGGTTCAATTTGTTTTTATACACGCTGTTACAAAAACGCGTATCTTTGTCCAGTTTCTGAAATGGCCCTCCCGGTCTTCCAAAATCGTTTAATATTTCTTTAATTTCAGCGACATCTAACCTGCTGATCGCAATGAGGGTTTTCATTTTTAACGGGGTCCAAAATCGAACGCTCCAGCCGTCCCCCCTACACTCCTCCTCCAACGATTTGTACTCCTTACAGATCAGTTTCAGAATAACCGGCGGAGCGTTACACACGTCCCCTTTTTTATTATGGTCAAACGACACCATACTGGCCAAGGCCGGCCCCTTAACTAAACAAAATTTGCAGGTCCCCCCGATAAAGACTTTCTCATAGGTTGGGATATATCCCCGTTGATCATAGAACCCACCCAGCAGCACAATCAGCCGGAAATATTCCTCTTTTCCTAACCGCCTATACAGCATATAAAAATTATTCGCCAAACTGGCATACGTCATATTACGGGTGATTTTTCCTATTGACCCATCCCCATCACTGTTGACAAAAACATCCCGTATGTTTACCTGGAGAGTTCCTAAACGAGCATTTAAATTGTTGTCTAACGCGGTTAGAAAAAGCGCCCGTGAGTAGAGGTCCTTTTTAAAAAACTCGTCGTAGTTCTCGCTGATCTCCCTGTCGATAAAGCCCTGTGCTATCGTTGCAAAATCTCCATTAAAAGGTAGTATCTCCTTTTCATCCGCCAGTCCCGTCCCTGCGAAACAACACAAGACACTCAAAACCACCAAAAACACTATTTTCCTCATCGGTTACCTCCTATATAAAAATCGTCAAACGGTTCCTCCTCTGCCTCCTCTGCCTCCACCGTCAACCTCTGCGGAGCTATATAAAAATCAGGAAAGTCAGAACTGCCATACCCTCTCTGTACCCCGGATTCCTCCCGCTTCCGGGCCGCCTCTTGTAACAACGTGAGGTAATCACCACCGGACGTGTCAGCCGTCCACCCTGACGGCTGTCTGTCTCTCAACCAGGTAACTCCCTCCGTCACCCGCCCCTTGATTTTTTCTTCCAACCCACTGAACCCGCCACGATCAATAAATGCCGGCACCATTTGCACCGCCGCCAAAAATGCAATCATGGCTATGGTCCCCTTAATGTTTCCTAATAGAAGTTTTTTAATTTTCATTTTTCCTTACCTCCTAACAGTTTTGTAATTCATCCTCAATTTCCTGCTCCTGCCCATCATCTTCCCGGTTTTCAGTTTCTCCGCTGTGACCTATCCTGGCGCCCGTCTCCGTCCCTTGCATATCAGGAACATTATCATCTCCTACAGCCTCCCGCATACCCAAAATTCCCCTGGCTGACGTATCTGTATCTCTCTGTGTTCTAACGATCTGCGCCAAATCCAGATCATTGCGCAACACAATAGGTTCAGCACAATCCTGATATTTGCGGTATGTCAGCTCAACGGCAGTGAGATTGTAATTTGCGATTTGCGCGTATGCGTGCAGATCCTTCTGCTGCATTACCTGTGCAGGCAATATCAGTTTCTCTGTTTTTTTGCGTTTTATCAGCGAGACACCGTCGCGGTTATCCGACACTCCCATAGAGATCGTCTCATCTATCTCACGGTATTCGGTGTCCCCAATTTTCCGCGATAGATATTCCGCTGTATGTGGATCGGCCACCGAAAAAATCACCGCATTACCACACGCATTTACGATAGCGTCACGGATAGGCGCACCGTATTTTTTCTCAATCTGACCCACGTCCTGGGTCCCGAGCCAAACCGAGCCCCCTTTTGAACGGGACAGTGTGAGTAACTCCACCAGTGACGATAATCGTTGGAGCGTAGGGAACTCGTCCAGGAGAAAAAATATCCGCCGGTCGTAATCGTCCTTCATCGACAGCAGTTTCTGCGACAACAGATCAATAAACAATGACAGTATCGGCCTCAACGTGTCTCGGATCATACGGTAGCTGGTAATGTATATTACGCCGCCCTTATCATTTTGTAACCAGTCGTCCATCTGAAAAGCGCCGTCTGCCCTTCCCATAACCTCAAAACATTTAACGTACTGCATCATTACAGCAAATACGCTCATAGCCTGTTTCGAGCTGGCGTCCTCGATATATCGAAACCCTCTCTCGCTGCCGGTTGTTTTTGCCAGCCACCCCGCGATATCTTTTCCGGGAGCGGTTACAGCCGACCATATATCTGAATTTTTGGTCTCGCCCTGGGAATGAAGATAGTACAATATCCCCGCAAAAACGTCCCGCGCCGCGTCATTCCAAAACGGGTCATTCTGGTATGCCGGCGATATGAGACTGTTGCTCACTGCGTCTATGTCCATGACGGTATGGATCTCATTGAAAACGCTCCACCCCGGGCACCGGGTGTCCAAAGGGTTAAAAATCATGTCCCGGTCAGGATTATAAAATTTCTGGAGATAATCGCCCTTAGAGTCGTATATCACTATCTTTTCCTTGCGCTCTATCAACTGTTCGAAAATCTGCGATATCATCACTGTTTTTCCAACTCCGGGCCGCCCGATTACAAAGCAATGTTTCACTTCTGCCGTCCTTGGCATTTTGATATCACCTATTGGCAGGCTGACAGCCTCTCGATCGTTTTTGATCTCTCGTTTCAATTCGCCGGCCGTAATCAGTTTCGCGCCCCGGACGTATTCGTCCCGGGCCTGTTCTGTGGCCCGACCCTTGAATTTTCGATAAAACCAGGGCCAGAGAATATATATTCCGCACGACAGCAGGAATATCACCAAGGTTCGAAATAACAGCCTGCTGACAACCCCGCCAAAATAACCGGCATACTGTGCCATCGGTATCGCAAAACCACCGTCAATGGCCACCTGATAATATCTTCGAACCGCCTCTATCTCTGCATGACCAATGCTAACATCCAATATCGCGGGCTGGCCAAACGGCACCAATCCAAACAATATACTGACTCCCCAGGCCCATACCCATTTTACGGCAACCCACACATCACCGGCACCCATAACCATCAATACCCCGATCACGAAAATAACTATCTGCGCCAGCAACAATCCCAGAAAAACGTGCTCGATCATTTTCCACCACATTCGAATATTGTTCCACCAGGTTTCGTGTCCCCGATATGCCTGCGCCGCTGTTCGCCCGCTCATGATTTATTCTCCTCCCCCCTCTTGATTTTCTGCATACGCTGCTCAATATTAGCAAGGTATTTTTTGAAATCTTTCACGCTCCACCTGGTCAATTCCTCGATTGCGATGTTGCTCCGTTCGGCCGCAAAATAGATCCGGTTGAGGTTTTGCTCGATCCTGATCACCCGCTCCTCTAAACGATCTAATCTGCCCCCTCTGCATATCATGTCTCGTACATATGCAGACATCGTTTTGTGACCTTTCCTGGCCTCGATCCGCATATGTTCGAACTCTTCGTCGAGTACTTTGAAACCAACAAATTTCATATTCCTCACCTCCTGAATCTCTCGTTTTTGACGTCCCCACTTGGTTTTACCTGCGTTTTACTAATACTTACAAATATTGTAGCTATTGTCAGGACTTATTATCGTTTTGCGACAATTTGTAAAACATTTGTTAAACCAGTGTTTTACCCCTCTCGGTTCATCCCGTTAATGATTACACACCGTTGGCTTTGTTTTGCAGATCCACGGTAAAACCGGAGACCGCAAGGCCGTTGCATAAGGTGTGGAAAAAAAAAGATAGCCGTGCGCAGCACATTAAACCGTAACCGAGATAGGAAAAAAATAATGTAGTCATAATTATTACCGCTCTGTGTCTTCATTCTGTCCCCCGCTATATGTATCTATATCTCGACTGCCGTCCACCTCATGTCCATGATCCTCAATTTCATGATCCCGGAGTTCATGGTCTGTAGTGTAATCTAATTCCCGGGTTTCTAATCCCTGTTCCTGACCTTCCTTGTCATGGTCCAGGGTAGATGATTTTATCTGTTCCTCCTTGACCTCTTCTTGGAGTTTACCGGCGTCATCCGTGTAGACATGGACGTCCTCCTGCCCCCGGGTTACGTCCACGTAAAAAGAGTTAAAATTGTTCGCAACGGCGTTTCCGTCCTTCCCAGTCGGCGCATGGATTAGAACGTCCCGGCTGGTCTGCCCCTGCGATTTGTAGTCCGTCATTACGTATCCATGATCGATATAATTGTATTCGTTCATGTTGAAGGTGATCTCTTTTTCCCCTGCCTCCACCGTCATATTTCCCTGGTCATCCAGGCTATTCACCTTTCCGGTCATCCCGTTATCGACTCCCAGGCTCGAATCGTTTTTTAGAAAAATTACATTTTCCCCCTGCATAAATGAGGTTTCTTTTTCAGAATAAGCTGACAATTTTCCCCCATGCTCTGTAAGGTCGATTGTCCTTTTATACGTTCCCTGCTTTCCCTGAACATCAATAGTACAGGTGTTATTATCGGTATCTCGTCCGGTTACTCGTCCTTCGGCTCCTGACCTCACACCTGCACCCCCCGCACCTACATGAATGGAATCACCGATCTCGTAACTTTCAGCCATGTGTTTACTTATTTCCCCCATCGACTTAGCCTCCCGTGTCGTGAAGACTTTTTCCTCCCCGGTGAGCGTTCCATTTTCCTTGAGCTCATTCCTGATCATCTCGTTCATTTCGTGCCGGTCAGCGTTCCGTGCCGTAACCACCAGGGCATTATCGCTCTGCATATAACGACCTACAATCTCCGCTTTCAGATTGTCCCTCTCCCCTTCATGAAGCCGTCCCTGTGCGTTCAGATTTTCGAACGCTCCATCTATGTCTTTCGCTGATAATTGCCGGGTTACATCGCTATACCCTTTTTCTTTCTGCCGGATCATCTCGTCCATCTCAACCGTCTGCATGACACCGTTCCCTTGCAGCGTCCCGAACGTCCGGCCGGCGTTAATGGCCTGCAGCTGTTTGGTGTCACCGACTAACACTATGTGTGCATCGGCTTTCCCGGCAACATCGAGCAACTCCTTAGCCTGCTTGCTCCCAATCATGCTTGCTTCGTCCACTACCCACATTTCTTTCCCAGCCTGTATGTAATTTTCAGGATTCCGAATAGTTTCGTGTGTCAGCTCTGTATGGCCCTGATTTTCCCGCGACAGTGATCGCTGGATATCACCGTTTGCCAGGAAGGTGAGTGTCTCGCACCGGGGCCCCGCCTTCCCGTCCACCTCGAACCGGGTAATCTGTTTCGCACGCTCATACTGCCCGTCCTTCCCTTTCCGAATAACATCGTACGTGTGGGTTTTCTGATACTGTTTAGCGGAAAATGGATTAGATTTTCGTGAATACCAGTTATCAATCCGATCCCGGATGTCGTTTTTGGATGCGTTAAGCCAGGACTGCTGTTTAATTCCACCTGCGCTGTCCGTTTTTGTATCTAAAAATATGGATTTCCACCCGGCCATTTTTGCAACATCCTTTTCGGTAACGGGTTTCTGCAGGTCCGCCCGATCCCTCCCTGACAGCAGGCTGTCATAGGCGGCGTGTCTCTGCGCAATTTCCGGGGTATTGATATTTTTTTCAGCCTGTCCCAGGAATCGGTGCAGTGTCTCGCTCTCGATACCGGCCGTTTCCTTCATTTCCCTGACAGCCTTTCCGGTATAGGATATGCCCCTCACTTTCCAGCCGCGCTCTGTCGCCAAATCATTAACGGCACGCAGGGCGGTAGTTTTTCCGGTCCCTGCCCTACCCTGGACACCAATTATACGGTCATTAGATGTAAGGATGTGGCCTACGGCCGTTTTTTGGCCCGCAGTCATAAAGTTATAATCCCTCTCTAAGGCCGCTTCCGCCGCCTTCGTGTCCATAACCGGCTTTACCGCTCCATGACCGGCCTCAACGTGCCTGACAATATCTCGCTCAATCTCATACATTTCCTTGGTCGTGTATAGTTCTTTCCCCTTCTGATCGCTCCCTAACCTGACCAACTCTCCCCCTTTGTCTTTTTCAACAAAACTCTTTTCCAGCTCCGCTAGGCTTTTCCTGCCCCCGGACAGGTCAGCAGCGCTTTTCATGATTGCTGTTTTGGTATTCACGCTCTCATTCTCCGTTTTCGCCTGCGCCGCCAGGTCAACGTAGTCATAGTCCCGCCCTGACCCAATCTTTTTATCCTTAGCCAGCTCCGCCGCCTTCTGAACACCCTCAACAATCTGCTCCCGCGTGATTCCCAATTTCTCCAACTGTGTGTGGAAATGTTTTTCAACCTCGCCCGACGTTACGTCTGTTTTGGGCTGTCGAGTCCCCAGAGCAGCCATCTGTCGAAGTTCGCCCTCGCTGGCGTGGGGATACATCTCTCTCATTTTTGCTACGGCCTGGTTAATCTGATCGCTACGAGTTGAGAAGTGCTCTCCAACGCGACTCTCAACCCCCTGCAAAACTGCATACTTTTGAGGGCCGTCCCCCCTCCGTTCCAACTCCATGGCATAACCGGCACCACGCATGTTATGTGTAAATTCATTTTCAAAGGCCTTCGTGGCCAGGCCCCGATCAAACGTTTTTTCATTCGACATTGCCCGCCATGACCCGTCCGGACGTTGCGTCATATTCATAATCACACAATGTACATGACGTCCGGGGTCCAGTTCCCGGGTGTAATGATGATCGTATTTTGCCACTACCATGTTTTGGGAAGACACTCTTTCAGTTTTCCCTTCCACGGTCTGGCGGTATTGGGCTGTGTTTCGCTCCAGATAATCCAGGACCGAATTAACGGACCTGTCGAAGATCTCGTCCAGTTTTTCCCTTTCCTCTGCACCCGCCGCGGCATAATAGACGGAAAAGGATTTGTCCGGCGAAAACGTAAAATCTCTTCCCGGGTCATGCTCCCCTTTGCTGTTGGGACTCACAAGCTGTTCGCTACTTTCAGGGTCTTTCCCGGCAATTACATTCTGGTATTGGTCAGTTTTCACCTCTCCCGACAGCCCTAATGCCTTCGCACCTTCTCCCCACCACTCGGATTTTGCCCCGCCCTTCATATAATAATTGTCTTTTTCATAATCCTTAACACTGTTATAAGGATTTCCTATACTGACCATGCCCTTACCCCTCTCATAAACAAAAATAATGACCATACGCCATTAGGCCCAGTCCCACGACGGCCCCACCCAACAGCACCACAACGATTATATGTACATTCCGGTACATCTTCATCTCTTCCTCGGTCATTAATTTCTCTTCCCCAGGTTCCATCCCCACCACGATATTTACAATTCTTTTTAGCAGTTTCATTCCTCTACCTCCTTTAATGATCTTTCATTCAATTTTTCTTGCAGATCCGGCTCCGCCTCCGTCACTGCGTCCTCAAAATCGGATTCAAATTGATCGATTTTTTGTTTCCTCTCCGCGACTGCCGTTTTCAATCGGCTCAATTCTGCCGCGGCTTCTAACCCTCTGTCGTTCCACATCTGCCGTTTCTCCGGCGTGTCAGCCATCTGCCCGTGAAATTCCGCCCAATCCCTGTCGAATTGTGCATTTTCCTTGTCAATTTCGGTGCTTACCTGCCCCTGCATCGCGATCACATAGAGGAATATGAGCGCCACCACCGGAGCGAGGTAAAGCACTGTTTTCATCAATGTCTTCACCCGGTTACCTCCTTATGCTGTTCTTGTTCCTGGCGAACTTCTTCTCTAGCAATCGCAAAAGCTAGAAAAATAAAAATCAGTGCTCCCAGACTTGCAAAAAAGATGATGTTTCCAATTAGTTCTATCATTTTAGCTTCCTTTCCCCGGGGCCGTTTCTGACCCCGGATATAAGTAATGTTAATTTTCAATTCTCGACCCAACGGGTGGACCGCAGGGCCGGCCCTTGGATTCTCGAGACGGTTCTATCCGGCCCGAAAACTACGAGATATTCGAGGGTTTCAACCGTTTTGCCCTGCTGTGTCTCATCTGTCCGCATTTCCCGATATATCCAACTCTCCCCCTCTGGAGACGTTACCGGCCGGATTCGCACCGGGGCCCCGCATCTGCTGATCAACTCGCTCTGCGTCACCCCAGGAGCAGCCACATCCTGAACTCGCTCTATCGCCGGGGTTTTTCCCCGCCAGCTATCACCTAGGGCAGCGCAGCCAGCCAGCAAAAACACCACCATCAACATCACAAACCCCAGCCCAACACTAATTCTCATTCCTCTAAACGATCTTATCTGCCTCATCCTTATCACCCCCTTTCGTAAGTTCCTTTAGACATTTCGTGATGATTTCGGTAGCTTCCTCCCGATTTCCCAACCGCACCGACAGGGTGGTCGGTTTTTCGGAGATTTTTTTCTCACCGTCCTCATATTGTGACAAATAACACCACATCGGGTATATCTCCCCGTCCTTCCCTCTTTGCGCTTTCCGCAATGAAAACAAGCCGTTATATTCTTCCAGCTCGACTCCGTATCCCTTTTCTGTGTCAGTTTCGTGAAACATTTTTCTTACCTCCTGAATTTTTTTTCGGGGAGAAAATCACCTCCCCGATCCTGATCCGCGCTACCTCCTCTCTTTCTCCTTTTTTATGGATTCTAAAAATCTGTACGATTTCATTGACCTTTTTCATCGCCCCGCCCCCTCCCGAAATGCCAGCATTTCTGCACGTTTGCGAACCAGCACGGGAAAACTCCCCAAAGCGCCAATATCCGCCCTAGCAAGTCCCCGGTACCGCTCTTGTTCCTCGGTCGGCAGCTCCCTGAACTGCTCCGCCGCCAACTCGATCTGTTTCCTCTCCGCCACTTCCTTCTTTCGTGCGACCAGGTCAGCCTCGCTCCGCC
>JAFDAR010000172.1 GCA_019313735.1 Deltaproteobacteria bacterium
GCTTCAAGAGGATAATCCCATACCTCCTCTCGCTGTGGTCGCCCGGTAATAACAAATCTGACATTGATGTTTTTGCGTATGAAATCCATCGCCTCGTCTATCTGCTCAACAATCATGTCTTCAATCATTCGATCATCGATGACGATAATCTCTTCTTTAAACCTGCCACAATGAATCAACCCCTGAGATCGAAGATATTTTGTGTCTTTCCTGAAGAGAAAAAGCGCCGCCCACGTCAGTTTTCCTTCCTTGATGAGGTCCAGTTTTTTAAGGATTTCGGAAGGCTTTTCATCATCTCCAATATCTCTTCTCCCTGCATTCTTTGACTGTCTGATGTATCTTTTGATTTTTTCAGGATCCATGTCGGACATCGTGGCATCCGGCGCAGGTGTTTTGTCCCAGCTTGTACCGGTAGAATGCATATGCATTTCAGCGATATCCTGAGGGGTCATCAGGCGATTACTGTTTCCCACCCTCCGGTAACATCTCCCTTTTGTTGATACAGGCTTGATGGGGAATTCTTTGATTTGGATAACAGCTATTGTTTTGCCGTCAATCAGCAATGACTCAACTTCCGGTCCTATGACGAAAATCTTTGGTTTCTGAAATATGATGCACTCGTAAAAAGTAAGAAAACACCATTTTTTGTCATTCCGACGAAAGTCGGAATCCAGTAAATTCAACAACTTCTGACTTTTTGCGAGTGCATCAAATATACTTGTAATAAAATGATCGCCTCTTTCCTTTATTTTTTGTTAAGACTACTGCATACTCAATAAAAAGCCATGAAATGTCAAGGAAATTTAGAATATTGTTACTGCAATATGATTATGTTGTCTGTTGCCTGAATCAGGTAAGAAAAGAAGTGTCTCACTATGTGAAGAAGGTGCTTCGTGGAAAAGGGGGCGACATTTGCATGTTGCAGGAACAGGTTATTTGTCCGGGATTTCCCCTTTTATCCCTTGTAATTATCGGGAGAGTTACTATACTAAGTTCTACTCAGATTGAAACTGTTACGAAAAAGCTTGTAGGTTGGGTTGAGCAAAGCGAAACCCGACAAAACAGTTTGGTTTCATGTCGTTGAGTTTCGTCCCTCAACCCAACCTACATTACTTACGAACTCTTCAGGAGAAAAATGAAAAAAATTGAGATGATGGTCTTTGACTTTGACGGGACGCTTGTGTATTCCGGGGACGACCTTGCAAATTCTGTTAACCATACGTTGAAAAAGCTTGGCATGCCTGTCCTTGACAGGAAGACCATCATAGGGTTTGTAGGCGATGGCGTAGCAAGACTTATCAAAAGATCCCTTGGCGACGAGCGCCATGATATGTTCGACGAGGCCATGGAGATATTCAAGGCCCATTATGCCGAACATCTTCTCGATACGACGGTCCTTTATCCGGGCGTGCGGGACATCCTGGAGCATTTTAAGGACAGGAAAAAGCTGATTGTTACAAACAAGCTTTACAGCTATACTCTAAAGATTGCGGAGGAGTTGGGGATAGACGGGTATTTTGAAGCCATCATAGGAGCGGACAGCGTTCCCCGCAGGAAGCCTGATTCCGGTCTCCTGATTCCCCTCCTGAAAGAATATGGCGTGGGGAAAAGGAATACAGTGGTTATCGGTGACGGGGTTAACGATATACTGCTCGCGAAAAATACCGGAACATTGAGTTGCGCGCTGTTGAACGGATTGGGGGATAGAGACAGGCTTCTTTCTCTTGGCCCGGATTATCGCTGCGAGGACATATCGGAGTTGAAGAAGCTGTTTCAATAGCGCTTTTGGAAGATATAAGGTCAGGCCCATGCTTAAGGTGAGGAAGGCAATTGAGAAGCACTCTATGCTGAATCCGGGTGACAGGGTGGGCGTTGCCGTGTCTGGGGGAGCGGACTCTGTTGCCCTCCTGTATGAGCTCTCAATGCTTGCGGACGAGTATGATCTCGCGCTGTTTATACTTCACCTGAACCATGGCATCAGGGGCGAAGAATCTGACAGAGATGAGTCGTTTGTTATTGAACTGGCCGGATCGATGGGTATTCCCGTTGACTCTGAGAAGGTTTCCATCCCGGAGTTAAGAGAGAAAAGCGGCGGATCTCTTGAAGATATATGCAGGGAAGAAAGATACGCGTTCTTTGAGAGAATGTCGCAAAAGCACGGGCTGAATAAAATCGCCCTGGGCCATAACCTGAATGACCAGACGGAAACGGTTATCATGAGGTTTCTAAGGGGAAGCGGGGTTGAAGGCCTGAAGGGTTTTCTGCCTGTGCGGGACGAAATCTATATAAGGCCCCTTATAGATTCAACAGGGGAGGAAATAATCTCCTTTCTGGGGGAAAGAGGCATAGGGTTTGTGACAGACAGTTCCAACGCGGATGATACATACCTGAGAAACAGGATAAGGAACATACTGGTGCCGGAGTTGAAGGCATCTTACAATGTGAGGCTGGAAGAAAATATCGGCCGCACGGCCGATATACTCAGGCTTGAGGACAATTTTATCCGGGAGTCTGTTGAAAAGATTATTTCGGACTGGAAAATTGACAGGGGCAACGCGAGGATAAATATCCGGAAACTGAAGAAACTGCACCCGGCTTTGCGGTGGAGGCTTATTAAAACTATCCTTGAAAATCGTTCTCCGGCAGGGAACGGGATCGGTTATCTGCATGTAAAATCAGTAATAGGTCTGATTGAGGGTTTAAGCCCGAGTGCCTCCGTGGATCTTCCGTTCAATCTCAGGGCGGAGCGGGAATATGGGGATCTGATCATTTCACAGAGGGAAGACAGGTCGCCGGACACCTCGAAAAAATATTCTCCGGACGGAAGAGAAGATTGTAACTTTTCATACACAATGGAGATCCCGGGAAGCGTAAACATTGTGGAGACAGGCGGGAAGATGGTTCTCGACGTGATTGACGCGGATGAGGCGGATATCCATTTAGACAACTCTGTATTTATGGATTATAATTCCATTTCTTTCCCGCTTGTTGTAAGGAATATAAGAGCCGGTGACCGGATACAGCCCTTGGGGATGAAGGGGACAAAGAAGATATCGGGACTTTTGATAGATGAAAAGATTCCAAAGGCCGGCAGAAAATCGATTCCTCTTCTGGTTGACCAGAAATCGGTATTGTGGGTGCCTGGCGTGAGGTTAAACGACAGGGTCAGGATTACCGATGTGACGGAAAAGGTGGTAAAAGCGAAGATTATTTGATAGGAAAAATCAAAATATTTTGACAGGAGTAAAAAGTGAATCAATTTCAGAAAAATATTGCCCTCTGGATAGTGGTAAGTCTTGTGTTTGTTTTTCTCTTTCAGATGTTCAATCAGCCTCAGATCAGGAAAGAAGAGATTGTATACAGTGATTTTATCGCTTATCTTGATAAAGGGCAGGTTACGGATGTTACCATCCAGGGTGAGAACATAGAAGGCAGACTCTCCGATGGCAAAGCATTTAAGCTATACGCGCCCCAGGACCCCAATCTGGTTTCTCTTCTGCAGAAAAGAGGGGTGAGGATTGCGGCCAAACCCGCTGAGGGGTCTTCCTGGTATATGACTTGTTGCTTGTCGGTGTCTGGATCTTTTTCATGAAACAGATGCAGGCGGGTGGGGGCAAGGCAATGTCCTTTGGAAAAAGCAGGGCCAAACTGATGACCGACAAGTCTCAGAAGACTACCTTTGCCGATGTGGCGGGTATTGACGAAGCAAAGGAAGAACTGGAAGAGGTTGTCGAATTTTTGAGAGACCCTAAGAAGTTCACAAGGCTGGGAGGTAGAATACCCAAAGGGGTGCTTCTCGTCGGACAGCCCGGCACGGGCTTTTAAGTATCAGCGGTTCCGATTTCGTGGAGATGTTCGTGGGCGTCGGCGCTTCCCGCGTGAGAGACCTGTTCAATCAGGGAAAGAAGAATGCTCCCTGCATCATCTTTATTGACGAGCTCGACGCGGTCGGAAGACAGAGAGGCGCCGGACTCGGGGGAGGTCATGACGAGCGGGAGCAGACCCTGAATCAGATGCTCGTGGAGATGGACGGATTCGAATCCAATGAAGGCGTTATTATCATGTCGGCCACCAACCGCCCGGATGTGCTTGACCCCGCTCTTTTGAGACCCGGGAGATTTGACAGGCAGGTGGTGGTATCGCTCCCGGATGTCAAAGGAAGAGAGAAGATATTCGAGGTGCACGTCAAGAAGGTTCCTCTGGACTCCGATGTAGACCTTTCTATTGTTGCCCGGGGAACTCCGGGTTTTTCCGGCGCGGATATAGAAAACCTGATTAATGAAGCGGCCCTTTATGCGGCAAGGCTTAGTAAAGACAAGGTTTCCATGTCCGACATGGAATACGCAAAGGACAAAGTGCTTATGGGTGTGGAGAGACGAAGCATGGTCATAAGCGACGAAGAGAAGAAGAATACCGCTTATCATGAAGCCGGTCATGCCTTGGTGGCCAAACTGATCCCGGGGTCTGACCCGATACACAAGGTTACCATTATCCCGAGAGGGAGGGCTCTTGGCCTGACACAGCAGCTCCCGGTGGACGAGAAACATACCTATCCCAGCTCATATTTGATTGATAATATTACGATTCTTTTGGGGGGCAGGGCGGCTGAAGAGCTGATCCTGAAGGATTTTACCACAGGAGCAGGGAACGACATAGAACGTGCCACGGAGATTGCCAGGAAGATGGTTTGTAACTGGGGCATGAGCGAAGAGATGGGGCCGCTGACGTTTGGAAAGATGGATGAGCAGGTATTCCTGGGCAGGGAGATTGCCACGCATAAGAAT
>JAFDAR010000173.1 GCA_019313735.1 Deltaproteobacteria bacterium
TATCGGAGAGACAATACACGTAATCACGCGCCGTGTTGATTACTTTCAGGTATTTATCGTTGTCACTTATATCTATCCCGGCCTCTTCAAAGAAACGCCTCGACTGATCGGCGACATATTACCTGTCCATCGGTGAAACATCATGGTTCTATAAAAAAGACAAACAGAGTTTCCCAAAAGATGCGGATTGACAAATGGCCGGTGATATAGGGGCTGGCACCAGAGAAATTAGATTCCTGTTTGGTATGTACAAGAAACTGCGCAATGAATTTACCGGTGTTTTGACAGGGAAGAGACTTGCCTGGGGCGGCCGCCTGAATCCAGTAAATTCAAAAACTTCTGGATACCCCCGTATCAGGTATGGGGCGGGCTTATCAAGCCCGGTATGACGGTAGTGGGACCTTTTACGAGTCTGTCAAACTTGGGGAATGTATATATCTAGGAATCAAATCTATGATTAAAATTGGAGGAACTCATGTATTTGCTTCACGATGAAGATCAGCGAATGTTCGTAAATCAACTCAGAAAAATGGTTGATGAAAAGGTCGCACCGCGCGCGGCTGAAATTGACGAGAAAGAGGAATTCCCCTGGGATTTAAAGAAAATATTTCAAGACATGGGACTTCTTGGACTGTCGGTTCCGGAACAATACGGTGGAACCGATCAGGGACATATGTATACCTGTCTTGCGGTTGAAGAAATTGCAAGGGCATGCGTCAGTTCATCACTCATAGTGCAAGGGCAGGCTTTAGGCTGGGAGCCGATTCTCATCGGCGGCAGCGAAACACAGAAGCAAAAATACGGGCCTATGGTATCATCTGGAGAGGTTCTCATCTCTTATGGATTAACTGAGCCTGGCGCTGGTTCCGATTCAGGGGCCATGACAACCCGTGCCTTAAAAAAAGGCGATCGCTACATACTGAATGGAGTAAAATGCTTTATTACTAACGGTCCGGTTGCCGATCTTATTACCACATTTGCAATGACCGACGCATCAAAAGGCGTAAAGGGAATAAGCGCCTTCATCGTACCAACAAACTCGCCGGGTTTTTCCGTCGCAAAGTGGGAAAAGAAGATGGGGATTAAGGGATCCCCGACGGGAGAACTTGTGTTTGAGGATGTTAAAATCCCCGAGGAAAATCTGATCGGTGAAGAAGGCAAGGGTTTTGTTTATGCAATGAAGACTCTTGACACTTCTCGGCCGGTGATTGGTGCCCAAGCCTGCGGTGTGGCGCGTGGCGCGCTGGAGTTGGCAATCAAATATGCAAAGGAGAGAGTCCAGTTTGGAAAGCCGATCGGCGCGTTCCAGGGAATCAGCTGGATGTTGGCAGACATGGCAGCGGAACTCGATGCGGCGAGAAGCCTCGTATATCAGGCAGCGCAATTGATTGATGCTGATGATTCAAATAAAAGTTACCTTTCTGCAGCCTCAAAGCTGGTCGCCTCGAATGCGGCCATGAAAATTACGACGGATGCCCTCCAGATTGCCGGTGGGTATGGGTACATGCGAGAATATCCTTTCGAACGTATGATGAGAGACGCGAAGATTACCCAGATCTACGAGGGGACGAACCAGATCATGAAACTGATCATCTCCCGGGAGATACTGAAATAGAAGATGTCGAGTTCAATAAATGGAGTGTAATGATCTATGCGATTGTTTCTTAATGATTGGATGTTCAGAGGCGTAACTATTATGAAACAGAAATAAGTAGCGGACACACCTCCGGACACAAAACGTAGTGTGTCATGATGTCTCTGGTGACACTCCCGTAAAAGAATATTTGATAAATTCAATGATATTAGGGTGGCATGGAATAACAGTGGAAATGAAGATGGATTATTTTGCTGATTGATACTGTCAGGAGAAGGGGGAATTGTGAAGGTGAGGAATATCGATGAAGAAGGAGCATGATACCTATCTGAAGAAGATCATGAAGAGCATCCATTTAGAAAGGGAAGAGGGAATATGAACAAGTACTTCATCGCTTTTTTTATGATAGTGGGGATCGGCGACTTTTTCTACGGGATCTTCTTCAAGGATCAGATAAGCGTCCTCGTGGGAGCCATTATCCTCGTCCTGGCCATCTATGTTGCACGGAGACAGAGGAAGAGCACAAAAGATGAGGAGGCTCCATGACGATTTGATGAGGACAACGGCTGCTCACAATATTGAGTATGGGGTGGAGTGGAGAGGAGAAGGCGCCGTGAGACGGAAGGATAAAGAAGTGACTCGCCGGGAGGACATTGAGGAGATTATACGCCGGGCACAGGTATGCAGGATCGCCCTGTGCGAGGGGAGCCGGCCTTATGTCGTACCACTCTGTTTCGGGTATGAGGCGGGCGTACTGTATTTCCATTGTGCCCCGAACGGCAGGAAGATGGAGATTCTTGAGAACAACCAGCACGTATGCTTCGAAATGGATGTGGATCATGAGCTTGTTCCAGGGGAGGCGTCGTGTACATGGGGGTTTCGATACCGGAGTGTCGTTGGGTTCGGCAGGGCCTTATGGGTCAGAGACCCTGGAGCAAAACGAGATGCGCTGAGAGTCATTATGAGGCATTATTCCGAAGGGGGTTTTGATTTTCCGGAGGATGCCCTTGCCCGCACTGTGGTGATAAAAGTGGTCCTTGACGATATCACGGGGAAGATCGCAGCCTATCGAACAAACCGATACGATAAGTGTAAAAAAACACCAAAGCAACTCGGTGTGCAGTGCCACAGATCACGGGTGCCATTCCCCGAAGTCTATTACGTGAAATTGCCTGACGGGAATATAAGCGGTTTCTTCCTACTGTTCAAGGTGCAGCGCACCTGTCAATCGTTTCACGGCTTCATCCCTTCCCAGAATATCGATAAGCGTCGGGATGCCAGGACCGTGGCAGTTTCCGAAAAGGGCGAGGCGGATGGGAAAATAGAAATTCTTACCCTTTATACCCAGATCACCGATCGAC